>CANPDS010000069.1 GCA_947573015.1 uncultured Muribaculum sp. | reverse complement strand
TCTCCATTTGTGGCGAATGCCTCCACGTAAAAATGATCGGACGAATAAGTGGTCGACTGCAAGACAATTCGCCAACGGAGATACTTTAGTCGCGGGACGGACATAGCCTATGGTAAGCTCAACGTTAGCCGAGCGCAACCATTGGTATTTTGTAATACCTCAATCAAGCAATGCTCCGCGTAGCGTGGCAACTGAAACACTCTAAAATAGCATATTAGCCATAGATCAAACTGTATATGTAATATATTCAGTAGTTTCTAATTGGCTGTTCAAGATTATCCAAGTTTTATGGACGCATTTTGTAAAATGAACTGCAATTATATTTTAACTTCATTCATAGCTGCCGCTCTGTTCGCTTCTTGCTCAGATCCCGAACCGGGAGGGCGTGCTATGCCCGAAGCCGGTGAATATCAACTGTCGGGCAAAGTTGAAAAAGGACCATTTGTTCGCGGGACTTCAATTAGTGTACAACCTCTCAATGCCTCGCTTAACCCTATAGGCACAGTTTTCAACGGTGAAATCTCCGATGATGCCGGAACATTCAATCTAGGGAAAATAGAGTTAGCGTCTCAATATGTCCGCATTGCAACCGATGGATATTACTTCAACGAAGTAACTGGCAATCTCTCGACCGGAACACTGCACCTCGTGGCGCTTGCTGACCTGTCTGATCGCAGCTCTGTTAACGTTAATATCCTGACACACCTCAAATCTTCCCGTATTCATAAACTTATGCAAGATGGAGCCACCTTTGCCGCTGCCGATAAGCAAGCGCAAAAGGAACTGCTCACACAATTTGGTCTGCAAGCCCATGAGAATACTCCTGCTGAGAGTATGACAATAACTGCCGGTACCGATGGTTCGGGTGTTCTTATTGCTATTTCTTCAATCATCTTAGCTGACCGCACTGATGCTGAAATCACTCAATACCTTTCGACATTGAGCCAAGACCTCGCAGATGACGGCTCCTTTACTACTTCCAACATGAAAACGGTGTTTCAAGGCAAGAGTCGCGTGACGCAGGATCTTGACAAACTCGCCCAAAACATCAAAGACCGATATAGTGAGCTTGGCATGACGGTTGCCATTCCTGATCTCCGTTATTTCTTTGACTGGAACAATGATGGTATTGCCGGCAACGAAATTGTCGACAATGTTCAGGTGACACTTTCCCAAAGCGAAGTAAACTTTGGTAAAGATGGTGGAGAGGCAACAGTTACCGTTACATCAAATGTCCGGCTATCGCTTGAGAAATTTAAAGACGAGTATGGCGATGGCAACCTTGATGAAACACCATCAGATGTCATGACCGGAGGATCTTTCTTTGGCGATTTCTTTGTCGAGACAGGCAATCCAATCAAATGCGATTACTCATTTCTCAACAATGTCCTCTCTATTAAAGTCGCCAAGACTGAAAAGCGCTCACAACAATCTGTATCCATCCCTCTCTATGATATGATGGGTGTATGCCAAGCCACAGTCAATGTAACGCTTGATGGAGACCCATCCATCGAGGTTAAACTTAGTGATACAGGTAAGCAAATCGTTGATGCCTCTCTCTCTAATTTCGCAGCTGCACTTTCATGGATGTTCTACGTCGAACGTGGCTACACCGGAATGTACAGATACTACGATGTTAAGTGTCCGTTCACGCCGGTCGACAATTACAACAGGAGCGCATTCACCTCTGCTTACAATGCGATTGCCCGTAATGCCAATTTTATTCGGGCAGCTCCAGTTCCGTTCTTTAAGCTACTCAACGCAATTACTTATACTGAAATGATAGATAAGTGGGGGAGTATCGGCATTTTGGAAACTATTCAGCAAGATGGAATGGTGCCCGGACAAGAGCCTGCAGAGTACAATCTGCGATACCTCGATAGTCAACTTGACGCAATTGAATCATCATTCGCTGATAGAAAAGCCGACAGTCAATTTACAGATGCAGAATCAGCATTCAACATATCTAAGGATGTTTGGCGTTTAGCTAAGGCAAATATTTCCTTGGCGCTTGGCCAATACTCTAAGGCGCAGACATATCTTCAGCAGATTGTGGATGGCAGGCGTTACTCCGTTACATCCGGCGATGAGTACGATCCAAACGATGGTACAATCCTGCATCTCATTGTTCCCGATGAAGTTATGCATGGACACACCATCGGCTATTATACATATGCCGATGTACTCCTATCGCTTGCTGAGTGTCACATTGCTGCCGGAAATGAATCCATGGCATCACCGCTCATTAGGCAGGTTGCAAATGCCAAAGGTATTTCGGTCAGCGGCAACAATATCGAAGATATAGCCTCTCTTCGTAAGCAAATGTTTCTCCCTCGTTACTTTGCTTTCCAAAAGCGAAATAATCTTGGGGGATATGAGATGTATCAACGGCTCTGGCCTATCCCGATAGACCAAATTTCTATGTTGCCGGGATGGATGCAGAATCAAGGCTACTGACTTTGCAATACGCTCTCCTACCCACCGCGTAATCAATCCCGTCCGATTCTACACAAATAATATTTACTCCCGTCATCGCATACTCACCGACGGTGGCGGCTATCACTACGATTGTCGCTTTCAACAGTGGACCTCTCCGGGCTATAGGGTATGTTGTGGCATCTTATCGACGAATAGGTAGATTGTGTCCGACGGGAAGGCGCGAGATGTTAAACACTGCAAAATTCCATTTGCTCTGTTAAACCTTTTTTGCCATAATTACTCCAATCAATCGTAAAAAGTTTTTTCTTAGACTTTTTAAGTTTAAATCAGCTCATTGCAAATTAATAATTCGGCAAAAGATTTAAACAGTTTCCTGAAAAGATATTAATCCGACAAAACTACCAATATTCACTTCCACGCGTTATGCTCATTAATCTACGCAAGCCGCTGATGGCTTTTGCTCTACTCGTATCGACTATAGCTACGGCAGCAGCCTATACCGTTGGCGGATCAGTTACCGATTCATCTGGAGAGCCACTTATCGAAGCTACCGTGCGCCTTTTGGCCGCAAAAGATAGTGCTTTTGTCACCGGTGGCACCACAAATGCCAATGGCGTTTTTCTTTTAAAGAGTGTCAACAAAGGGCGATACATTCTTCAGGCCACCTACATAGGCTACGAACCCACAACCACCGACGTCACTGTAGCTTCGTCAAATGTCAGGCTGAAGAAGCCCCTCGTGTTGGGTGAGTCATCCATCATGCTCAAAGAAGCCGTTGTAACGGCCGTTAAAACCGAGATTGTGGTTAAAGAGGACACCGTAGAGTACAATGCCGGTTCATACAAGACTCAGCCCGGAGCGGCCATGGAGGAGTTGCTCAAGAAGCTTCCCGGTGTGGAGGTCGATAGCGATGGTAAGATCACAGCCCATGGCAAGGAAGTGACAAAAATTTTGGTTGACGGAAAGGAATTCTTTTCCGACGACCCCAAGGTAGCTTCCAAAAACCTTCCGGCCACTATGATCGACAAACTTCAGGTCGTAGACCGCAAGAGCGATCTTGCCCGAATGACAGGTGTCGATGATGGGGAGGAAGAGACCGTGATAAATCTCACAGTAAAGCCAGGTATGAAAAACGGCTGGTTTGGCGTGGCAAATGCCGGTGCCGGCACTGACAGCCGTTATGCAGGCGACTTCAATGTCAACCGTTTCTGGGATGGCAACCAGATCACATTCCTCGGCAACTTCAACAATATCAATCAACTCGGATTTACCGACAGCAACGGTAGCCGTTTCCGCCGCTTCGGAGGCAACAACGGTATCAACACATCTCAGTCGCTCGGTATCAACTTCAATGTCGGACGTCAGGACGAGACGTTCCGTGCCGGTGGCGACCTTCTCTACAGCCACACCGATCAGGACACACGCAAGCGCCAGGAACGCCAGTATATATTCCCCGATTCTGCATCATATCTAAGCTCACAGAGCACGTCGCGCGACCGTGGCCACAACATCCGTGGTGATTTCCGCATCGAGTGGAAGCCCGACTCATTCACATCTTTCGAGATTCGTCCCCGCTTCTCTGTCAACATCAACCACTCTCTAAGTGCCGACAGCTCGCGCACCACTGCCGGAGATGCTTTGCGCTCGCCGGTCAACCGCAGTATCAACACCGGCGATTCAAAAGGCACATCATACGAGGCCGGTGCCGAACTTTGGTTCAACCATAACTTCAAGAGCCATCCCGGACGCTCATTCTCTATCGTTGCCGAATATTCCATGTCTAATGTGCGTGAAGATGAATACTCATATTCCTGGAACAAATTTTTCACTCCCGGGGTGGAGCCAAATGATCTTCAGGATCAGTACGATGACAATCATACATGGAGCAATTCCGTCGGCTTCCGCGCCACATGGACCGAACCTCTCGGCAATGTTAAAAATGGATATTTCCTCGATCTCAGCTACCGTATGAGTTATCGGTGGAACAATGCCGACAAGATGGTATATGACCATCCCGTGACATATTTCGATGACGGTTCGGATCCTGTCGTCGACTATGATAATCTCGAGTGGAACGAGAATCTCTCCAACCGTTTCCGCAACACTTTCTTCAACCAGCGCATTCAGATCGGATTCAAGAAGATCAGCAAGGACTTCAACTTCAACGCCGGT
Source organism: uncultured Muribaculum sp. (assembly GCA_947573015.1). Classification (GTDB taxonomy): domain Bacteria; phylum Bacteroidota; class Bacteroidia; order Bacteroidales; family Muribaculaceae; genus Muribaculum. Next base: position 5,317 of record CANPDS010000069.1, on the reverse strand, counting down.
CTGGCCCTCATCCCATCGATGTCGAAGAGTGACAATCTTATCAATTCCGATAAGAATATCACCAGAAATGTATGGAACATAGCCCCATTCATCCGGTATCGTCATAAGTTCAACAGAACGCGCAGCATGACTCTCGACTACCGTGGACGCACATCCGCCCCATCCATGACACAGTTGCAGCCTGTTGCCGACATGTCCAATCCTTTGCGCATAATTGTCGGTAATCCTGACCTCGCTCCTTCATTCTCCCACAATATGCGCCTGCGCTTTCAGGACTTCAACTCCGATGCTCAGCGATCCATAATGGTCAATGCCGACGCACAAGTCACTCAGAACGCCATCGTAAGCAAGACAACTTATGATCAGCAGACCGGTGGCCAGGTCACCACATACGATAATGTCAACGGCAGCTGGAACGCGGGCCTGTTCGGCATGATTTCCATGCCACTTCGCAACCGCAACTGGCAGACCAACTTCCATCTATTCTCGCGCTACACACAGTCGATCGGGTATAACAACGGTCAGCGCAACCGCAGCGGGGCATTCAACTTCCGCCCATCGCTCGGAATCGCATTCCGCACGGATGTATGGGATCTCGAACTGCGCCCATTCTACGGATTACAGACTACCAGCAACTCACTGCAGAGCGTGGCAAGCCGGGATATTACCAATTACGGTGCGCGCTTCAACGGACAGTGGTATGCTCCTTTCGGACTCGTGCTTGGCACTGACCTCCGATTTACGGCCAACCGTGGCTACTCCGCCGGATATGATTCCGACGAGTGGATGTGGAACGCTCAGATTTCATATCAGTTCCTGCGTGAGCGTGCGGCCACAATCTCACTTAAGGCTTACGATTTGCTCCAGAGCCGCAAGACACTCAGCCGCTCTGTGACCGCCAACTATATCGACGACACCAGCTACAACTCTCTTACACGCTACTTCATGGTGTCATTCTCCTATCGGTTCAACACTTTCGGCAAAGGCAAGCGACCCGAAGGATTTTCCGAAGGGGGTGGTGATTTCCGCCGTGGACCAGGTGGACCTGGTCGCGGACCCGGTGGCGGTCGTCCTCCACGTCCATAATTTTTAAGATAGTGTTATCAAACACGAACCCTTTAAGAAAGATGAAATACAGTATCGAGCGGATTCATAAATATCCTGTCTGTCGATACTGTATTTTGCTTTTTATATGATTTATAGCTAATTTTGTGGCTTCTGAGAGTCTGTTTTGCTCTGACTATGCAGGTCTGCACCTTGGCGAGTATGCCGGTTGCTCCCGACGTCAGACATCCCTTTATTTTGCAATAATCTTTTTTAACCCCGTTCAATAATAATATGAATTTAAAAATTTCCAACATTATCATGTCAGCAGCAGTGCTTGCCACAGCGGCCGGATGTGCCGGTGGCGCAGCAGAGCAGGGCAAGATGATCGACAAGCCTGACTTCAAGAGCGCCGACGGCATCTTTGGCATCAAGGCTCTTGAGGCTCTTGGCCGTGTGAGCGGCCCAGTCGTTTCCCCCGATAAGACCAAGATACTCTTCGGCATCAGCTATGAGAGCGTTGAGGAAAACCGCTCCAACCGCGACCTCTACGTGATGAATATCGACGGATCAGAGCAGACTCGCATCACCGCCACTCCAAAGTCGGAGAACAATGCCGTATGGTTCGACGGTGGCAAGCGCATCGCTTTCCTATATCCAGAGGGCGATGCCAATCAGGTATGGGTGATGAACGCCGACGGCTCCGGACGCAAATGCGTCAGCTCACTCGAAAAGGGGGTGGATGGTTTTGTCCTCTCTCCCGACGAAAAGCACATCATAATGGTAAGCAATGTGAAATATTCACGCACTGCCGCCGATGTATATCCCGATCTGCCCAAGGCCACAGGACGTATCATCGACGACCTGATGTACAAGCATTGGGATGAATGGGTAACTGAGATTCCTCATCCTTTCCTCGGATCTTTCGACGGCAATCAGATTACCGACGTTACAGACATCATGGCCGACGAACCCTTCGAGGCACCGATGAAGCCATTCTCAGGCATCGAGTCGTTTGCATGGGCACCCGACAGCCAGAAACTCATATACGTATCGCGCAAGAAGAAAGGCAAGGAATATGCCCTGTCGACCAATTCAAACCTCTATCTCTACGACCTTGCCACAAAGGAGGTTACAAACCTCACCGAGGGCATGAACGGATATGACACCAATCCCGTCTACTCCCCCGATGGCACCAAAGTGGCATGGCTGTCGATGGAGAACGATGGATATGAGAGCGACAAGAACCGTATCTTCCTTCTCGACCTCGCTACTGGCGTGAAGACCGACCTTACCGCCGACTGGGACTATACCGCCGATGCTATTGCATGGAATCCATCAGGCAAGTCACTCTATTTTATCGCTCCGTATCATGGTGTGACACCCGTGTTCAGCATCGATATCGAATCGCACGAAGTCACCACAGTGGCCGAGGGCGTATGCGATTATTCAACCCTCGCACCGGTCGATGAGAATACCCTTATCACAATGCATCACTCGATGCTTGCTCCCGACGAGATCTTTGCTGTCAATGCCGGAAAGGTCGAGGCACTTACTTCGGTAAATGCCGATGTATTCGGTCAGCTCACCATGCCTACTGTTGAGAAAGTAATGGTGCCCACCACCGATGGCAAGGAGATGCTCACATGGGTAATCCTTCCGCCCAACTTCGACAAGACCAAGAAATATCCTGCCATACTCTATTGCCAGGGTGGTCCGCAGCAGGCTGTAAGCCAGTTCTGGAGCTACCGTTGGAACTTTGCCATCATGGCCTCGCAGGGCTACGTGGTAATAGCTCCAAACCGTCGTGGCGTCCCAGGCTTCGGCACTGAGTGGGAAGCTCAGATCTCAAAGGACTATGGCGGTCAGAACATGCGCGACTATCTTAGCGCCGTCGACTATATGAAGGCCAATGCCGACTATATCGATCCCTCCAAGATCGGTGCTGTGGGTGCAAGCTATGGCGGATTCTCCGTTTACTGGCTGGCTGGCAACCACGACCACCGTTTCGCATGCTTCATCGCACACGCCGGTATCTTCAACGCTGATGCTCAGTATCTGGAGACAGAGGAAATGTGGTTTGAAAACTGGGATCAGGGCGGTGCCTACTGGGAACGCAACAACCCCGTGGCAATGCGCAGTTTCGCCGCCTCGCCCCACCTTTTTGTCGACAAATGGGATACACCTATTCTTGTGACACATGGCGAGCTCGACTTCCGTATCCTCGCTTCGCAGGGTCAGCAGGCATTCAATGCCGCAACATTGCGTGGCATTCCAGCCGAGATGCTTATTTTCCCCGACGAAAACCACTGGATTCTTAAGCCGCAGAATGCTGTGCTATGGCAGCGCGTCTTCTTCCGCTGGCTCGACCGTTGGCTCAAGGACAAACCCTATACTGCCGACACCAACAATACCGACGATGTGAAATAACGGTAAACACAAGTCGCTGAAATAAAACTCGCCCCAATCATAACCGGTTTTCGGTTCCGATTGGGGCGAGTTTCGTCTGTATGTGTGATTTTATCGGGAGAGCGCAATTTTATGGCGCCGTTGCGTAATGTGTTGCAACACGGTGCGCGTTTCCCGCCGGTGGCCGAAGCGCCTATTTGTCGGAAAGGGCTTCATGCATATGCTGTGCGGCACGGCGTCCATCACCCATGGCAAGGATGACGGTGGCACCTCCGCGCACTATGTCGCCACCTGCATATAGGTCGGTCAGCGATGAACGCATTGTCTTCTCGTTGACCACTATTGTGCCACGGCGCGACACTTCAAGTTCTCTGATCGCATTCGGTATGAGCGGATTGGGCGATACGCCGACACTCACTATCACGAGATCCACATCGATCTCCTCGACAGCACCCTCTATGGCCACAGGCGAACGGCGGCCGGATGCGTCAGGTTCGCCAAGTTCCATCTTTTGCAGACGCATGCGGTTCACACGTCCCTTCTCATCGGCCAGATACTCTACCGGATTGTGTAGGGTAAGGAATTTCACACCCTCCTGTTTGGCATGCTTCACTTCCTCCACACGGGCAGGCATCTCATCCTCACTGCGGCGGTATACGATCATCGCCTCTTCGGCACCCATGCGGCGTGCTGTTCTCACGGCATCCATGGCCGTATTGCCACCGCCGATCACAGCTACTCGGTTGCCTCGCAACACGGGAGTGTCATGACCCGGTTGGCCTGCTCCCATCAGATTGATGCGTGTAAGATACTCGTTGCACGACATCACGCCGATATAGTTTTCGCCAGGTATGCCCATGAAGCGAGGCAGACCGGCTCCCGACGCTACGAAAATACCCTTGAAACCCATGGCATGAAGGTCATCGTAGCTGAATGTCTTGCCTACCACGGCATCTTTCACGAACCGCACGCCAAGGTTTTCAAGCCCCTGTATCTCCACATCCACCACAGCATTGGGCAGACGGAACTCCGGGATGCCGTATTTCAGCACTCCACCTATCTCGTGGAGTGCCTCGAATACGGTTACCTCATATCCGTACTTCGCCATTTCTCCGGCGAATGACAGACCGGCAGGTCCCGATCCGACTACTGCTATCTGAATGCCGTTGCTTTCCGGACGTACCGCATCGACCGCGTCTCCGGAGGTACGGGCATAGTCGGCAGCAAAGCGCTCAAGATACCCTATGGCTACCGGTTCTTTCTTCATCTTATGATAGATACAGCGGCTCTCGCACTGCTTCTCCTGCGGGCAGACACGTCCGCACACAGCCGGCAGGGCCGATGTTTCCTTAAGCACGAGTGCCGCGTCAAGAAACGCTCCGCGCTCTATATTCTTGATAAATCCCGGGATGTTGATATTTACCGGACAGCCGTTTACACACTGTGGGTCCGGACAGTCCATGCAGCGAGTGGCCTCAAGCACAGCGGCTTCGGCCGGAAGGCCCTGATTGACCTCCTCATTGCATGTCACGCGGTAGGCCGGATCGAGTTCAGGCATCTTTACGCGTGGTATTGCGGTACGCTCTTTGGCGGAATGAGCTTTGCGGAGTTCCTCGCGCCAACCAGCGTCGCGAGGTGATATTGTTGTTGCCATAAATAACTTCGTGTAGAAATATTGGTTAGAGGAGTCGTTAATTATATGAGCGCAGACGCATCATCATTTCATCGAAATCCACCTTGTGCGCGTCAAACTCTGGCCCGTCGATACACACAAAACGTGTCCGTCCATCGACCGTCACTCGGCATGCGCCGCACATCCCGGTGCCATCCACCATGATCGTGTTGAGCGAGCACATGGTCGGCA
>CANPDS010000068.1 GCA_947573015.1 uncultured Muribaculum sp. | reverse complement strand
CAAGATCACTATTAGGATAAGTGGTAGAAACGGTAGGAGAACCTAATTCAAAGGGATATGTCTGAGTAGCAATGAATGGTTGAGGTGCATTACCTACTTCTGAATAAGCTCCTCGAACCTTAAGGAATGTAAGAGCCTCGTTCTGAATTGATGGGAAAATATCTGTAAGAATAGCAGAAAGACCAACAGAAGGATACGAATAATGGTTAGTGTTGGCACCACCAAGATTCGAATGCCATTCAATACGCTCGGTCAAATCAAGATATACTTTGCTCCATAAGCCAAGAGATAAAGTTCCAAAAACAGACTGAACCTGTATGTGCTGAGTATCCTGATCCGGCTTAATGGTACTATTATCCAAATTAAAGAGCGTAAACTTATTCGCTACAGAATTAAGTGATCCGCCAATTCCATACAAATTGTATCGTGTATCTTCAATAGATCCACCAACAACTGCTGTGAGATTCAAGAAATCGAAAGTACGGTCATACTTTGCCATAGCATCAGCATAAATCTGACGGTTTGTAGCATCATTTTTATGATATCCACCAAACTCATTGGCAAATATAGCATCAGTAGTGGCATAGTATTTTTTCTCAAAACGAGAATCACTATTATCTACCTTAACACGACCGGAGATATCAAGACCCTTAACTACATTGTCCCAGTAGAGACCGGCAGTGATCATATAACGGTTCTTATGATTGATAAACAAGTCACGGTTGGTAACCCAATAAGGGTTCTGCATACCAAGACCCTGATTACCCCAAGGCCAATACTGAACCTTAAAGCCTCGGGAAGCATCATATCGCTCATAGTTCTTGTAAGGATCAAGACCATAAGAGGGTGACATCAGATATGTAGCCACAATGGGATTCATATACTGGCCCTGGGCCGTCATATTTTTCTCTCGTATATTTACATACGATGCACTTACATCAAGACGAAGTTTGTCCTTTATAAGTTGTGTGGAGTTTCGTATAGTGAAGTTGTAACGGTCGAGAGTATTATTCTTAATATATCCCTCAGCATTGGTTGCTGAAAGTGAAACGAAAGTCTGGCTCTTTTCATTACCGGTAGAAAGAGTAACAGCATTAGTCTCATTGTAACCGGTCTGGAAGAAGTCGAGCGGATCATAATCATATGGCGTACTTGATTTCTCGCCCCAAGATGTAAATTCACCCTGAGCAGCCCCATATGTATTCTGGAACTCAGGAGTAGCCATAGCACGCAGCCACATGGTTGAATTGCTGTAAGTAACACGAAGGCCACTTGACTGTCCTTTCTTGGTAGTTATCAAAACTACGCCATTGGCGGCATGACTACCATAAAGAGCAGAAGCAGCGGCTCCTGAGAGGACTGAAATTGATTCGATATCCTCTGGGTTGATCATTGCAGCGCCGTCACCTGACTGTCCCATACCGGTAAAGTTATCTTCCGGCTGATCGCTCTCAAGAGATGGCATTGGGATACCGTCGACCACATAAAGGGCATTGTTGTTGCCAGAGAGAGACTTCGAACCACGCAAAACCACTTTGGCTCCACCTCCAATACCGGAAGCCGACGGATTGATATTCATACCGGCAATCTTTCCGCTGAGGGAATTGATGAAGTTGGCATCCTTAACAGTAGTCAACTGATCAGCCTTGACTTCCTGCACATTGTAAGAAAGGGCTTTGGATTCACGTTTGATACCAAGAGCGGTCACGACAACCTCGGAAAGCACCTTGGAATCCTCCTTGAGGACCACATTGAGGGGCTGTCCGTCGGCCGGCACCTTAACAGTTTCGGGCGAGAGGCCCACATAAGTAAATTTCAGCGACTGACCGGGTTTGGCCTTTACAGAGAAACGGCCATCCATGTCGGTAACGCCCACAGCCTTACCATCAACCGAAACGGAAACTCCGATAAGGGGTTCGCCAGATTCGTCGAGAACGACACCGGTGGCACTACCAGCGGTAGCTGAAGCTACTGCGGCCTGTGGCTCGGCGGCATTTGAGGGTGCGGCACTCAGCATCTGTCCGCATGCTATCACGGACGCTGCCAATAAACTTGCTTTTACATAATCTACATTCATAGATTCATGGCACTGGTTAACGATGGATTAAAAAAAATAACTACTACATTTATACTTTTCACTGTCACACTGCTGGGGAAGATGAAATCTCCGACACAGAAATGACCGTGAACTGCATTCTAATCAAAACGCTTGCCGGCATAAAAAACACAACACAAGCCGGCTCGCTCAAGGGCACAGATGGAATACAACACCATCAATCTAACACTACGGAAGAGAGGCGCTTACCACATATACAATGCGGCTTTGAGGAGAATTTATATTGAGAAGAAATTGGTGCGAAAGATAGCACCCGTCATGGGGATGAGATACAGAACGGCACAAACGCCACGGGACATGAGAATATTTCAGATCAAATTATCTGAGGAGAGGACTTAAGGATTTGATTTTAGATTAGTTAAGTAAATAAAAATAAATTCGGATAGTACCCTGCCAACTTAAGGAGTGACAGAATATGCTCAACTCGGAGGAGAGTAAACGATATTGAGGAGAATGAGGAAGTGAGGATAGTTTATAAGGAGAGAAGTTGATCCAGAGGGGAGCGGTGATTTAAGTGATTTACTATCTATACTACTGCTTATTTTGTTTTGCAATACAAAATTAGCAAAAGCCGAATTGCAAACAAACGTTTTTTTGTTAAACAATGTTAACGAAGCTATATTTAGGTTGGATTTAACAATTGCAAGTTAATTTTCAAACAATGCTTCACCGGAACCAGAAGCACTTGCCGTCAGTAGCCCGATGTTTGGCTCCCGAATGGAATGCCGCAATTTTGGCAACAGCGTCCTGAGACACACACCGAATCGGACAGCATAAAAAAAAGATGGTGTGCCAAATTTTGATTGACACACCATCAGGTAGGCTCAGTCGGCCCAAGAAGAAATACTCTTGGTATTCTTCTAAAAATATGTTTAAATGGATTTATTTGCCGTAACGGTCGAGCATACGGGTATGGGAGATGCGCCCGGAATGGTCCTTAGCACGGCGCGAACGCTTTATTACAAGGGAATCCTTACCCCATACCTGCGGATCGAGCGTAACGGTGATCTTGTCGAAACGCGGCACGGTCAACGTAAACATTGGATCGCCCGGAGTATCGGGATAGAGGCCCATCATCGACCATATGGCCCATGCCGACATCGTGCCGCAATCATCATTGCCGGGAATGCCATCGGGGGCTGTAGTGAAGTACTTGTCGAGCAATTCACCCACCAGACGATGGGTGCGCCACTCCTGTCCTTTCACACGAGAGAACAAGTAGGGATAGATGATATCCGGCTCATTGGCAGGATCATAGAATCCATTGTCGAACACCGCCTGAAGACGTTCTACAAACTTTTTCTCTCCACCATGAGCCTTAATCATCCCTTCCACATCGTGGGGAAGGGCAAAAGAGTAGTTCCATGAATTTCCCTCATGAAATCCGGGAGATGGCTCAAAGTTTTCACCCTGCCGCGGATTGAATGGATTGAGGAACGAGCCATCGGGCAGACGCGGACGAAGCACACCGAGATCAGCGTCGAAATATTTCTGCCAGTTGCGCGAGCGCTCGGCAAACAGCGTTGAGTCGGGCCGGCCTGTGGCAGCAGCAAACCGGCTCAGAGCATAGTCGGCGGTATAGTATTCGAGTGCATGGCTTACAGAGTTGTCAAATTCCTCACGCAGAGGCACGTAACCGAGACTGAAATAATCATCGGCATCAGGGCGCATAAGATTTTCAGCGCCCGGGGTGGTGGCACCTTTGAGCATCGCCTCCCAGGCGAGGTCGGTATCAAATCCACGCAGACCACGCAGATAAGAATCGGCGATTACCGGAATAGATGGATCTCCCTCCATTGTGTAGGTCTCTCGCCCATAAAGTTCCCATTTCGGCAACCAACCATGCTCACGGTACATGGCGAGCATAGTATTGATCATATCGATCTGGCGCTCAGGATAAACGAGAGTAAGCAACTGATGCAGATTGCGGTATGTGTCCCAAAGGGAGAACACTGTGTAACGATTGTGGCCCTCGGGCATGTAGGCGATACTGTCGCTCTCCATCACCGGATAGGCTCCATCTACATCCTGAAGGATATTGGGGTGGATAAGAGCATGGTAAAGAGCCGTATAGAACACCACTTTATCGCGCAGTGAGCCACCTTCGACCGATATGCGCGCGAGATCATCGTTCCACGCCTTGCGGGCTGCGGAATGTATATCCTCAAATGTTGTTCCGGCAGGTTGCTCAGCCTCAAGATTGCGCAACGCCCCCTCCTCGCTTACGTAGGAGATCGCCATCGAAACCTCTACTGTCTCACCGTCAGAAAGACCATCGTAGACATACCATACGCCGATATCATCGCCCGACATCACTTTTGAGTAGCCGGGATAGAGTTTGTATTTACCTTGATCGCGATCCCACTCAGCCTCCCACTCAGCTGTGGGACGCTGTTTCTTCCATACACCCTGCTTGGAGGGCACACGGTTGACGCGCATCACAAAGTATACTGGGAATACGGTCTGAGGATGATCGTAGCAGAATGTGACAAGGAGCTTGGACCCACGTATTTCAGTGGGACTTATGCGGCGCACGGTAGCCCCTGACTCATTGGTCAGTCCCTCTCCAAGATTAAGCAGGATATTGCCCTCTCCTGCCGGGAAAGTGAATCGCGTGCGTGCGGTTCGCGCCGTAGCGGTAGTCTCCGCCTTGATGCCATATGCGTCGAGATTGACAGAATACCATCCAGGAGTGGCCTGCTCACCTGAGTAGGTCGAGCCGTAGTTGTGGTAATCAACGTCGAGATTCCCGGCTGACGCGGTGAGGAGAAGCGAGCCGAGATCGGGACACCCTACCCCACTAAGCGCACCATGTGCAAATCCGGTGAAGTAGGAGTTGGTGTTGTCGTAAGGTGTTGACCACCATCGTGCGTCCTTGTCGTAGCGGTTGGCGGCAGAGCCCATGACATTGAAAGGGGTTACGCGCATCAACCCGTTTGGCACTCCGGCACCGGGATTGGTGGTGCCGAAGTTTGTTGTGCCGATAAAAGGGTTAACGAAGTCGACAGGATCTCCCTCAGGAGCCTTCGACTGCTTTGCCGCTGCTCCTGACAGCACGCCGGAGGCAATGAGCACGCCGGCTATTAGAGGGACACGGAAAAGGTGGTTCATAGCGAATTGCGCTTGATGAATTCGACGATCTCAGATATGTAGCCGAATGCGAGGCACACGCAAGTGTCGGCTGCACCATAGTAGACGGTGACACGGTCGCCATCGGTAAGAGCCGCGCAAGGGAACACAACGTTTGGCACATCGCCCGTCATCTCGTAGAGCTCGGCCGGTGCGAGCAGATAGGGCTGTGTGCGTGCGATCACTTTTGAAGGATCGTTAAGGTCGAGAAGCGCCGCACCCATGGAGTAGCGGAAGCCATTGCATGTGGTGATCACACCATGATAAAAGAGGAGCCAGCCCTCGGAAGTGCGGATGGGCACTGCGCCTGCACCAACCTTTGTGCACTGCCATGCGCTATCCTCGAAAGGAGTTGGCGACATCACATGTCGATGTTCTCCCCAGTAAACCATATCTGGGCTATAGCTTAACCATATATCTCCGAATGGAGTGTGGCCGTTGTCGCTCGGACGGCTCAGCATGGCATACTTGCCATTGATCTTCTCCGGGAAGAGCACACCGTTGCGGTTGAATGGCAGGAATGCGTTCTCACACTGGACGAAGGTTTTGAAATCGTCGGTATAGCCTACACCGATTGTTGGTCCATGATAACCGTTGCACCAGGTGATCCAGTAGCGGTCGCCGATACGTGTCACACGGGGATCATATTTGTATGCGCTCTCCTTATTGCCTTCGAAATGGATAGGATCATGCTCAATGTCCCAATGCACTCCGTCGGCACTACGTCCGGCGAAAATATTCATCTGCACTGCTCGGTTGTCGCAGCGGAACACTCCTGCATAACCGTCGCCGAAAGGAACGACAGCACTGTTGAAGATACTGTTGGAGGTAGGTATAGAATAGCGATCTATGACAGGATTGTCACTCTTACGCCACATTACATCATTACAGCCGGCAGGACGGTCCTGCCAAGGGAAATTTTTCATTGTCACTGGTTTTAGGTATATTAAATATGTGAATCTACTGTATTATTTTTCGGGAGCTACCGTACCTTCGTCATCGGTAAGCGCACCCTCAACTCCGGCCTCGATAAGAGTGCCGTCATCTTTATATTTAAATGGCACAAACCATGTTATAAGCAGAGGCACGATTGTGGACACAAGCACAAATATAAAAAAGTTTTCATATCCGCCGAGCTTGTTGAGCACAAATCCGCTGAGCATTCCAGGGAGCATCACGCCGAAATTCATAATTCCCGATGCAAACGCATAGTGTGCCATCTGATGCTTGCCCGGAGCCACCTGCTGCATCATGAACAGAGTGAGTCCGACAAAACCAAATCCATAGCCGAAATATTCCAGACCAATGCCTGTAGCTATAAGCAGGCCATTTGTAGGCTGGAAAATGGCGAATAGAGTATACACCACAAAGGGCACATTAAATATCAGAGCCAGAGAAAACAGAGTCTTCTTCAATCCCCTGGCTGAGATATAATATCCGGCAAGGAGCGAACCAAGCACAAATGTTGCGGCACCGCATGTGCCGTAGTAAAGTCCGATCTGCTCGTTGCTGAGCCCCAGTCCACCTACCTCACACGAATCTTTCAAAAAGATCGGCACAATCTTCACAACAAATCCTTCGGCAAAGCGGTAGAGTATGATGAATGCTATGTAGTACCATATATAACGCTTCTGGAAAAATTGCAGCAGCACACTGCCAAGCTCCTGCATCACCTCAGCTCCGCTGCGTTTCTTTTCTGCAACCTTCTTTTGAGAAGATGGAAGGAAGAATATGTGGTACACTCCTATCAGCACCATCACAGCACTGATAATAAGCATTACTATCATCCATGATTTCTGATTGGCAGCGTAGGCTACTGCAGGATCAGCTGCACCAGCGCCACCAAACGACTTAAAAAGAGCACCGGCAAGATATACCAGCAGACCGGTGCCCACGATCTTGGCAATATTGTAAAACGCACCTTGCCAACCAATATATTTCGATTGCTGGGCCGATGAAAGCTCACCCATATACACCCCGTCGCACGCTACATCGTGGGTAGCACCTGAAAATGCCACTACGGCAAGAAGTGCGATTGTTATGGCAAAGAAGTGCGACATACCTAAGGCAAGTGCCACACATCCGAAAGCCACACCTGAAATTATCTGAGTGGCTACAACGTATCGTTTCTTTGTACCGAAAATCTCCATAAACGGACTCCACAGAAACTTGAATGTCCATGGCATAAGTATCAGTGATGTCCAGAATGTGATTGTCTCGGTATCCACACCGAGATCGCTGTACATCAGCACAGCAACCATATTAAGCACAACAAAAGGCAATCCCATGGCAAAATAAGCCGTAGGAATCCATGTGATAGGCGATTTCTTACAATCCATATTTACTCTATTGCAGATTTTCAGGTAGATTAAGAGGGCGTTTAATAACAAAAGTTAACTTTGGGGCTGTCGGATTTTTAGGGAAATTTCATTTAAGTCGAAGGAGCATAGTGGGTTATGTGTTATCGCCCTGCGCTTTCGAGCTTGTCGAAAAAGACTGAGACGCGAATGGAATTTCACAAAAATCAGACAGTAGTAAGGTAATTTCTGTTTCAAAACTGCCCTTTTGTAATATATAATTTATAATTCTGATGACATTGAAGCTGCTTTTGATTATCAAACACCCTCATATAGTTTGTTTGACAACATTCTCTTTTATGAGATAATTCTTCGGGAGGAGATTCAGGTGGTCAAAAACAGGGGACAACCCAATTGGTATCAATTAGAGGGCGCAAGTTAATAATTTTTTTAAAAAGGCATACGTGAAATTATGTTAAAGTACGCTACATCTCCCTAACCGGATTTTACCTGATACGGACACTCACACACCCTTAATTATATGCACCAAATAATAAAAAATTTTAAAAAGTCTACATACCCAATTTTGCCTTTGAAAATCTGAAAATTTTAGAGTACTTTTGCAGAGACCAATCAAGCAATTCACCCGAAAAAACAACTTATTTCAAAATTGTTCCTATTTAGGCTATTATATTCAAGCCATGAATAAACTTGCAGTAGGGTTGCTCACAACAACATTATTATATGTGTCCATGCCAGGCATGGAAGCAGCCGAACCGAATAGCAATTTCAACGTTATCCCCCTCCCCTCGCTTGTGTCGCAGCCGGTAGCTACCGATGGATTCACCCTCAGTGCCAATGTGCGCATCACTGCTCCCGACTCATTGGCAAACGAAGCCGACCTGCTGCGTCAATATATCAACGAAATTCCCGGACTTAAGAACGCCAAGGATCCGGGAGAGATTGTGTTACAATGCACCCTTTCGTCCGATACTCCGGAAGCTTATCGAATCAACGTCACTCCCGGAAAAACAATCATCGACGGATCTTCCTCAGCCGGAGTATTTTATGGCATCCAGACACTTCGCAAAGCAGCATATACAGCTCCAACCGGAGCTATGCCCACGCTGCCTATCGTGACCGTGACAGATGCTCCACGCTTCTCATACCGAGGCGCACATCTTGATGTAGCACGCCACCCATTCACCGAACAAGACGTGAAGGACTACATCGACATGATGGCCATGCACAACCTCAACACATTCCATTGGCATCTTACAGATGATCAAGGCTGGAGAATTGAGATAGAAAAATACCCCCTGCTTTCTACCATAAGTTCACATCGCGACTCAACTGTAATAGGACACAACACCAGTGCCTATGACTATACTCCGGTAGATGGCATATTCACCAGGCAACAAGCAAAAGACATAGTGGATTATGCAGCGAAACGCCATATCACTGTAATTCCGGAAATTGACCTGCCGGGCCACATGGTAGCTGTGCTTGCCGCATATCCCCATCTCGGCTGTACCGGAGGCCCATATGGTGTGTGGGGCCGCTGGGGAGTAGCGCAGGATGTGCTTTGCGCAGGCAATGATTCCACACTGATTTTCATTGATGATGTGCTCAATGAAATAATGGACATATTCCCCTCCAAATATGTGCACATCGGAGGTGACGAATGTCCCAAAACACGATGGAAAGAATGCCCCAAATGCCAAAAACGAATCACCGAACTCGGCATCAAACCCGAAGGACGCTTCTCTGCCGAAGATCGTCTGCAAGGGGTAATCACTACACACGCGCTTCAGACTCTTGCAGCTCGAGGCCGTCAGGCGATAGGATGGGATGAAATCCTCGAAGGCGAGATACCACAGGATGCGATCATAATGTCATGGCGCGGAATCGAAGGAGCTGCAGAAGGCACACAAAAGGGCCACAGAGCCATCCTCACACCGACGGCATATTGCTACCTTGACTACTATCAGACTACCGATAAAAATGACGAACCGGCCGCATGGGGCGGATATGTCCCCGTAAAAAAGACATACAGTCTTGATCCTACCGAAGGTTTGACTCCCGAACAGGCAACTCTGGTATTAGGCCCCCAGGGTAATCTATGGACTGAATATGTAGCCACATTCCCCCACGTACAGTATCAGGTGCTCCCGCGTATGGCAGCAATAGCTGAAGTAGGCTGGACTCCTCAGTCCATGCGCGACTATGCCGATTTCGCCGATCGCATGCCATCATTATGGCATCTTTATGACACCAAAGGCTACAATTATGCACGCCACATGGCTGATGTTGATGCACAGTTTGTCACCGACCGCAACGCCCAACATGTTACGGCTACCCTATCTACTATAGGTACCGGTAAAATCTATTTTACAACCGATGGAACAGATCCCGTTACTTCCGAAGGCAAAACATCCACTAATGCGACATTATATTC
>CANPDS010000067.1 GCA_947573015.1 uncultured Muribaculum sp. | reverse complement strand
TCAGACGCAGGAACCAGTTGTCATGCTTTTGTTTTGATGCCTTTTTTGTTGCCATTGATGTGTGAGGTCGTTGTGTGTCGTTTTTTTTAGTGAGCTATAAAGTCTATCTAAATCGGAGCTTAAAGCGTGATTTCCGCGCCGTCAGGAGCCTTATGATTTGTCATTTGGATGAATGGATGCGAGTTTCTCGGCTATTCTGAGCTTGGCGCTGCGGGAGCGTGGGTTGCGCTCGATCTCATCGTCATCAGGCACCACAGGACGCGAGGTAAGCAGCTTCAGCGGAGATAGATTGCGGCCATAGAAGTCCTGACGCACCTCCCCTTCGAGATTGCCCGTGCGCATGAAGTTCTTCACGAGGCGGTCTTCAAGCGAGTGGTAGGTGATGATAGCCAGACGGCCACCGGGCTTGAGCACTTCGAGCGACTGCTGCAGGAATGCCTGCAGGGCATCGATTTCGTGGTTGACCTCTATGCGGAGAGCCTGAAACACCTGTGCCAGCTCTTTCTTCTCGCGACGGCGGTCGATGAATGGTGCGGCGAGGGCTGTGAGACGTTCTACAGTGTCAACCGGCGATGTGGCGCGCTCCTTGACTATGGCACGGGCCAGCCGGCGCCCCTGTCGCAGCTCGCCGTAGAGGGTGAACAGTCGGCCAAGCTCATCTTCCGATGCATTGTTGAGCAGCCATGCTGCGGTGTGGTCGGCGCGTTGGTTCATGCGCATGTCGAGCGGACCGTCGAAGCGGAATGAGAATCCGCGGTCAGGATCGTCGAAGTGATGGAACGACACGCCCAGGTCGGCGAGGATACCATCGACATGATCGGCTCCGTAGAAACGCAGGAAATTGCGCAGAAAACGAAAGTTGCCGTAGACAAACGTGAAGCGCGGATCGTCGATCGCGTTGGCTATGGCGTCGGAGTCTTGATCGAAGCTCAGCAGACGGCCTCCATCACCGAGCCGCGACATGATGGCACGGGAGTGTCCGCCACCCCCGAATGTCACATCGACATACGTCCCGTCGGGCTTGATGTTGAGTCCGTTAAGTGTTGGCTCAAGTAGGGCCGGTATATGGTAGGGCTGTTCGCTCATTAGTTCTTGAATATTTGGTGTAAAGTTACTCAAAATACCCCGAACCATCCAATAATTTGCATCCCCGAATTTTCAAAAATTTATCTACATCCCCAAAGGCGGTTCATCTTACCTGACCCCAATGATATACAGCTGTGAAAATGCCACTGTCGGCGGCGTTATTTGCAAATGCAAACAGTGCCCATCCCGCTCATGAATACCCATGTACTCTCCACACAGCGCATGAGTCCTCTATATAGATACCGGTGGTCATGGGACGTTCTGAAAGTTTATGTCAATCAATGGTATACCATGACGATGCGATTTTGCTGCCGTTGAAGAATGTGCCGGTAAAACAGATGTAAATATACGGAAATTTAAAAGATAAGTGGCCGGTTTAAAGCTATTTTCAATTTAAATCGGCCACTTATTTATTCTATGCATACATCTCTGATCATTTTATTATTTCGATTGTCCAGTCGGATTCATCTCCTATGTTGGTAATTAGATCTCCTTTTTGCCAACCGCTATAAGGCTTTTGCGGACGGGTATATGCTGCAGCCTCTACGTGACCGCTGTTGAAGGAATAAGTCTCATATTTAGGCAGACCGAGATCTATATCCAGTCCGGGGACTATCCCGGCTTCCCATTTATAGCCACAGACGGATATTCCGTTGTCGTAGATGATCCTGCTTCCTGCCAATGGGATAGTGACATGTTCATAACTATCCATGATTGGATTGCCTGATGCGTCTATTCTGCAACGGATTAACTGAATTAGATAGTTGGCTCCTGCGATTAATCCCTCTGCATCTTTGCCGGAATCTACGCCGGTTCCGAATTGCATGCCTTTGCCATATTTGGTTAGGGCTATTGGTGTTTGGGTTAATAGTGTATATATTTGGTCGCTGCTGTTATGACGGAATATACCACGTTGCCTATCCCATATAATGGCATAATAATATCTATATGATCCTGAGGGACGATACCATTCTACCCAGTTAGATACCATTGGTGCATAAAGATATGTTGAATTGAGATTCCTATAAAATACAGACCCGCGTAATTGCTCATTGCGTGAGATGCTACCTTTTTGACTTAAAATATAAGAATAATCATTGAATCTAAAGAAGTCATTCTCTTCAAATGGATCTATTTTTATCCCCAATGGATTGATAGATCCAAATCCGACCACCATATCATATCTATAGACATTGTCGAGATTAAGGATCGCTGAGCGATCAATCAGGATGTCGGTATCAGAGATCGAATTTAAGCGAGCTTCTTTAAGGTGGCGTCCAGTTTGTTCTGTTTCAGAATTTTCCGAACCACGATTGCGATTAAAATATAAGAATTGATCTCCGGTCATATTAACAACACTTTGTATATAGATGTCGTAATTGTCATTTTGCCCGGAACGGATTAATATGGATGGACGTTTTCCTTTTTCGATGTAATTTTCTTTCAACGAAACTACAGAGGAATTTATGTAAATCTGTGCTCCGTTTTCAAGATGATTGTTTGTTATAGAGAGTCCTTTGGACGAGACTACGGATATATCGCCATTGATTACATTGTCGTTGATAGTGCCACCTCCGCATTGATTTATTTTCAACATTTTTTGTTTGGCTAAGAAGGTGCCTACTTCATTGTTGTTGAATACTAATACATCCCCTAATCCGCTTAGGTCAAATGCATATATATCATCTTCCAATCCGGAATCCTCATCAGGCAATGGAAGCATCCATGAGTTGGTGTCTTTAAGGTTGCCTTTGAAGCTGCAATGCGTTATGGATTTATAGTCATTGTATTCTGATGAGTCATATCTTATGGCTTGGGTAAATCCCATCCATGTAATGTAGTCAAACTGAGCACCACTTCCGGCATAAATACAGCGTAATTTAGGGAATATCCCCAGGGTCATAAATGCGATTCCTCTTAACGCTACCCAAGGATTGGCATACCTATACTTAGTCTTGCCATTAATATCAGCATTTACATATATCATGTATTGGGTGGGGAATGTGCTTGTGTGTCCCTCTAATTTATTATCGGAAGTACAGCTGAAATGGTCACTATCTTTATCTGCAATTGCAGGATATATGTTTGCGGTAAGAAGAATATTGTTGGAGCCAAAAGTATTTCCTTGGCTTGGTTGTCCCTCAAGAATTATTCCAAGAGGAATAAAAATAGGTTTGGTTATATAGTAGTTTCCTCCGATTAAATAAACAGAACCGGAGACTGTCATATCTATGGCCTTCTGGATCGGATCAGCCATATCTTCCGTTGTAATTGCATATGGTTGTGACGGACTGACTGAAGTTGCACAATGTGTTGTGAATTTGATTGTTTTTGCCTCAAACCACTGTGGATACGCGCGGTCGATCTCCCATGAGCCTGTGGCCTTTACGTTGATACCGAAAATGGGGGTGATGGGCGCAACAAGGGCTGTATGGTTACCTATTATTTCGACTTCAGTGTCTGAAACAAATTTGCCCCCTTGAAAAATCAAGGTCACATTCTCCGGAAGTTCAAGATTCTCGGTCAAAGTGAAAGTTTCATCAATGATGTATGTTTTTCCGGCTTCAAATATACGTGAGGTGGAACTGTAGGGGAATGTCGTTTCCATATATGATAATTTAGAAGATAAACTATGCTTGTACATTTAAAACAGATTGAATGTCAGTCCGGTTTATGTACAAGCATAGTTTATCTTCTAAATTATCATAAAGCCTAATTGTATAGCTTTAGGTTTATGATATCGTTGTCGCGCTTCGTGAGATGGCTATCGGCTGATGGCTACTTTGCGGGATGTACCGCCGGCGACTTCCACATAGATGCCGGGAGTGTGGGGCGGATGGAGAGGCGCTGTCCTTGTAAAGTATACCATACAGTTGTGGCATCGGAATCGGCGGCAACGTTGTCGATGGCAGAGAAGTCATCGGACAGGATCATTTTGTCAAACCACTGTGCGTATCCTGAAATGTTTGATTTAAGATGGTTGTATGTGGAGTGAATGTCGTTTGAAATATAGTCAGGCCATATAAGATTGTTCGTTTCATATCCGGCCTTAGTGAGGTTATAGAAATTGTCGATGAAGTCCGACACTTTGTTGAACTGTGTGGGATAGAAATCGCTCCATACGCGGCGGACCTCCTCCTGAAATACCGGAAATTTGATGATTTCTTTTATCCAAGTGTAGTTCACGTATGGGATACCGGTCAGTTCTATGCGTTCTTCCCATATATGTCCGGTGCGTTCCGGTAGTACAAATGTCCATTCCGAATCCCATATGGGGCCGAATATCCACTTGTCGCCTGTACCTTTGTACATATAGGTGCTTCCGACAAAAGCATCGTAGTTGCCGCTAAGCTCTTGTACAATATAGTATTTTGCAAGTGATTCGATGTCGATCATGTCGGTCCATGTGGCTTGACTCTTGTCGGGATTCAGTATCTGATGGGTCAAGGTTGTCATTTGGTCGGTGATCCAGTCCTCCTGCTGCTTTGATATGATCTCCGGAGTCTTCATTGTGAAACGTGATATGAATGCGTCCGGGTCTGAATCTATCGACTGTGGTACCAAAATTTGCGGTATATCTTCGGTGTTGTCAATCTCCACAATCCAGCCATAAGGTATTGTAGCCTCATCGGTATTGTTTTCCGGTTGCTCATCGATCTCTATACGTCCGTCATCAATGCGTACACTCTCGGAGAATGCATATACTCCGATGTTGACTCCGTTGAGGACTACCTCTACAGGATATGAGCGCGGCACCCATCCCAGGCCGATAAGTCTCGCCAATTCGTATGCGGTTTCTCCACAGAAATAGGATTGTGTTGGAGCGTGCGCAAGCAGTGCAAAGTGTTTGCTTTTGGGGAATCCAAACGGCTCATTCTTTTTATTGAGTTTAATTTTATATGGCTTTTTGCCATATCCGGACCATGATGAGTTCCCTCGACCACGGATCTCAGTGGCTATTGGGGCATCCTTGCTGCCGAATGCTTCTAAGCCATCGATACCTAATGGATCAATCCATATCTGTGCATTGATATAATCTTCTTTACTTACGATAGCAGCGCCATTTTCTGTGTTGACATAGCATACCGGCAGAGTTCCCGATAAAGGAATATCGGCTACAGGAGTGGGCAATGCTGGATTGTCGCTTTCCTGTGCGAAGACTGCCAGAAAAGGCATTAATATGCCGATGGTAGATGAAATAAATCTCATATTCTAATTGATAATATATTGGTTGCTGTTTATACCACGGGTGATAATCTTGATTGACTGGGAAATATCTGTTTCTACTGAGCTAAAATGATGGATAAATACAATTGATAAGGTTAGTATTAGAATTGTATGTGACCATATTTGTACAAAAATAGAAGTATAGTGTGCAAATGTAGCTAAATTTTATGGTATCGATATGAATTATATGTTAGATTGCGTGTTTTTAATTATAATTAACAAACTTTCTGGTGCTTGTCAGGGATGGAGGATGGTGGCGAGGCGGGCCACTCCTTGGGTTGCGGGGAGGGGGAGTACGGTGACACGGGAGGGGACAGCGGCGGGGTGGGGATCTATATAGTAGACGGGGACTCCGGGGCGCACGTACTGCAGCAGTCCGGCGGCGGGGTAGACGTTGAGCGACGTGCCGATCACCACGAAGATGTCGGCTTCCTGCACGAGGTCGATCGCAGGCTCGATATTGGGCACCGCTTCCTGAAAAAATACGATGTGGGGGCGCACGCGGTGACCGTCGATCACGGTATCGGGGGTAGTGTCGAGCGCCCCGGGGTGGAGGGTGTATACCTTGGTCTCGTCGTCGATGGCGCGTACCTTCATCAGCTCGCCATGCAGGTGGAGCACATGGGAGCTGCCGGCGCGTTCATGCAGGTCGTCGACATTCTGTGTGATCACGTACACGTCGTACCATTGTTCCAGATCTACCAGTCCGAGGTGTCCGGCATTAGGCTCGGCTTTGAGGAGATCGTGGCGGCGCTGGTTGTAAAACTCATGCACGAGTGCCGGATTGGCAGCGAATCCATCTGCGCTGGCCACCTGCATCACAGGATATTTTTCCCAAAGTCCGCCTGCGTCGCGGAAGGTGGATATGCCGCTTTCGGCGCTCATTCCTGCGCCGGTAGATATTACGAGTTTCGGTTTCATAGTTGTTGTTGGAGCAGACGCACCCAAGGTGCGTCCTTACGTTGTTATATAGTGTCTTACGATAATAGCAGAGGCCGCATAGCGGAATGTCTATCCTGGCATTTCTGCTATGCGGCCTCTGTTTTGTATTGTCTGTCTATGCTATCAATTGCAACCGCCGCAGCTGCCGCCATCGCAGCCGCACTGGCCGTCGTCGCATGATCCGCCGCAACCACCGCAGCCGCCGTGGGCCGGATGAAGCTCTTCGGGAGTTGCCTCGCGCACCTCGCTGATGCTGCCGTTGAACCGCACGTCCTTGCCTGCGAGGGGGTGGTTGAAGTCCATCACTACTTCTTTGTCGGTGATTTCGAGCACTTTGCCGTTGATGCGGTATCCTTCGGCGGTCATCATGGGGATGTAGTTGCCTACGGTTACATATTCATCGTCAAATTTGCCTTCTACTTCGAAGATGGTCTTGTCGAGGTGAGCCACCTGCTCGGGGTCGTGCGGACCGAATCCCTCTGCAGCCGATACCTTCACATCGAATGTATCACCTTTCTTGAGGCCTTCGATTGCCTTTTCAAGGGGTACGATGACGCCCTGTGTCACACCATAGATGATGCGTTCGGGGTTGTCGGGTTCCGACTTGTGCACGAGCTGCTCCCCGTCGGGTTCCACTACATAGAGGTCGTAGACCATCTCAACATATTTTCCGGGTTCGATTTTTTCCATAATTTATTGGTGTTTATTTTGTTAGTTCAGTTAGAGAATATTTTAAGGAAGAAAGTGGCTATCTGCACATATATGATCAAGCCCACAATGTCGTTGGAGATCTGTATGAACGGCCCGGTGGCAAGCGCCGGGTTGATCTTCAGTTTCTCCAGCGTGAGAGGCACTACTGTGCCGAGGATGGTGGCGAACATCACCACGGCGAAGAGCGAGACGGCTACCGAGAGGGTTACGGCAAATTCTCCCGGGAGCATCACCAGATTATATAAGAACACCACTCCGGCTATTATGGTTGCGTTGAGCAGACCGATCAGCACCTCTTTGCCCAATTGTGAGGCAAATTCCTTGATGTCAAGCGAACCGTTGGCGAGGCCTTGCACCACTATGGCCGACGCCTGCACGCCGACATTGCCACCTGTGCCGCCGATGATGGGGATGAATAGCGCCAGGGTGGTCACTGCAGCGAGCTGGCTCTCGAATGTGCTGAGGATCACCGAGGCGAGTATGCCTGAGGCTATGCCTATGAGCAGCCACGGGATGCGGGCACGTGTCTGCGCCAGTACCGAGTCGTCGGCATCGACATCGCCCGACAGACCGGAGGCCAGCTGGTAGTCGCGTTCGCTCTGTTCGCGGGCCTCGTCCATTACGTCGTCGACGGTGATCTGCCCCACAAGGCGCCCTATTGAGTCTACAACAGGCATCGCCACGAGGTCATACTTCTCGAAGTCGAGCGTAAGATCGTCGATCGGAGTGTCGGTCTTCACCACTATAGGGTCGGTCTCCATCACATGCTTTATCTTGCTTACCGACGGATGCGTGAGCATCTTCTTCAGCGGCAGCACTCCGAGAAGTCTGTAGTCATTGTCGACCACATATACATAGTAGATGTCGTCGAGGCTTTCGGCCTGACGGCGCATCTCCTGTATGCATTGCGGCATCGACCAGTTTTCGTTGACCACGATCATCTCGGTGCTCATGAGACCACCGGCGGTGTCCTCGTCGTACTGTAGCAGGTCGATGATGTCGCCGGCCTGTTCCACGTCGTCGATCTGGGCAAGGATCTCGTCGCGTTCGTCGGCATCGAGTTCCTGAATGATGTCTACGGCATCGTCTGTGTCGAGGTGCACCACCTGGCGGGCGATATCCTCGGCTGTCATGTCGCTGAGCAGCTTGTGGCGGTCATCCTCGTCAAGCTCCATCAGCACGTCGGCTGCGGTCTCGTCGTCAAGCAGTTTGTAGAGGAATTCCGCTTCTTCAAGATCGAGATCCTGATATAGTTCGGCTATGTCGGCGGGGTGTAGGTCGGCTATCGCTTTTTTTGCCTCCTCCTCGTCGTGGCGCTCGATTATTACTTTCAGATCGTCAAGAAACTCCGGGGTATGTTCTTTCATCAGAGTTCGGTGTGTGTGAAATGATTAGGGTTGTGGTGCGGCCTGTCTGCGTATGTCAGCCACCAGATTTGTCAGGGCCACGAAGTCGGCTACCGACAGCTGTTCGGGGCGCAGTGTCCAGAGTGTGGAGTCGGGAAGAATGGCTCCGCCGGGCACAAGTCCGCGCATGGAGTTGCGTATCGTCTTGCGGCGCTGTCCGAATGTGGTCTTCACCACTGTCTTGAACAGGCGCTCGTCGCATCCGAGATCTGTCACTCCATTGCGCTTCATGATTATTACCCCCGACTTTACTTTTGGCGGTGGATTGAACACATGCTCATCCACTGTGAAAAGGTATTTCACATCGTACCATGCCTGTAGCAGCACGCTGAGTATGCCCCGTGCTTTTGTACCCGGACCGGCGGCAAGGCGTTCGGCCACCTCGCGCTGCAGCATGCCGCTGCAGCAGGGTATCATATCCTTGTAGTCGAGCACTTTGAAGAATATCTGCGAGGAGATATTGTAGGGGTAGTTGCCTATAACGCAGAATTGTCGGCCCCCCATCGCTTCGGCAAGGTCCATCTGCAGGAAATCGCCGCTGATGATGCGCTCGCCCTGTAGCGCCGGATAGTTCTCACGCAGGTAATCGATGCTCTCGCCGTCGATTTCCACTACTGTCACGTCGTGACCGTCGGCGATAAGATATTTTGTAAGCATGCCCATGCCGGGACCGACCTCGATCACCGGTGTGCCGACATAATCGGAGAGTGTGTCGGCTATGCGGCGCGACACATTCTCGTCGGTGAGAAAATGTTGCCCAAGGGCTTTCTTGGGTCGGACTTTGCCATTCTGAGCCATAGGCAAAAAGTGATTTTAAGGGGTTGTCTATATAATCAAACAACAAATTTAAACAAGTTTTCCCTAAAATCCCTCAAAAACGCTGAATTTAATGTGCGGCCTCATGCTGAAAGGATGCCCTTCCGGTTGCAGTCGCAGTTATGTCGGGCGTTGGGGATTGCGCAGGCCGGGACCACGGAATCGGTTGGCAAACACTGGTTTGCTACCTGTTGGCGTGGTTGTGGGTTGACTGGTTGATTTAGTGATAGTTGTGATGGAGTCGCGGCGCTGTACATTACGGTTGCGGCGCATCTCGGCACGGCGACGACGCTCTGTCTCCAGTGCGGCCTGACGCTCCTCCTCTTCGCGACGGGCTGCGGCAAGAGCCGCCTCCTCAGCTTCGCGCTTTTCGCGTTCAGCGGCCTCACGGTGCTTGCGACGACGCTCGCGGGCACGGTCATTGCGTGCTTTGCGGCGGTCGATCTCTGCTTTCAGCAGTATCCACACGCACTCAAATGCACAGTCGCGGAAGTAGTCATCGTAGTTTTTACCGGTCTCGATATAGTCGCGGATCTCTTTCTCAAATTCCACGCCATATATCTCCTCAAATCTGTGGAGCATGGCTTTCCAAGTGTCGTCGAATTTGTACCGAGGAGCTTTTGTCTTCGTTTTGTTCTGTAGATTGCCCACAGCTGATGCTTGTGTATTCTTCATAGTTGTAATTATTAGTTGCTGGATTGTGTTTCCACACCAATGCTAAAGGATGTTCTGATTTTTTACATTGCAAATATATATTGTTATTTTGTAATATCCAAATTTTATACACTCTAAGAAACTGTTTAAATTTATTTGATGTAGATTTTAAGATGGATTATCGAA
>CANPDS010000066.1 GCA_947573015.1 uncultured Muribaculum sp. | reverse complement strand
TGGATTGCTGAAGATATAAATACGAAAGATTTAGTTTCGCTAAATAAATCACCATTATATGATAAATATCATTCTTCTATACTAAACGGCAAAGAATGCTTAAAAGCATATTTACGAAGAGATGTTAAAGTATTAATACATTCATGTACCTATATGTTTAGGAAAGAAATCATAACTAATCTATATGAATCTAATCCAAAATTCTTCATATCAGATGAATGGAGAGCTGAAGACGTATCAGCAATTTCTGCGCTTTTATATTTTGGCAATGTTGCATATATCCCAGAAATTACTCTTCATTATAGTATAGGAGGGATAACACTATCTTCACAAGAAAATTATAACAAAACTTTTGACTTCTATTACAGTTGTATCAAACAAAATCATTATATCGCATCGACTTTTAATATTGACCAAAACGAACTTAAGATTTTCTATAAATCATATCTCCACTTTATATTAATGCAAGCGGTACATGCTAAAGATATTTGTCGACTAAATAAATGGAAATCTCTTATTGCAGAGCTACATTTACCAATATCCCTTAAATCTAAAATTGTAATTACCTTATGTTCAACACCTTCCAAATGGGAATTATTAACTAGGCTTATTTCAATCAAACATTATTTATTCCCTAATGTATAATTTGTTGACTGTAGTGATTCCGGTGCACAACCGGGAAAAGATTGTCGGAGCAACATTGGAGTCACTGAGCCGACAGGAGATGATGTGTTCGGTTGTGTTGATCGATAACAATAGTACCGACAATACCATGGCGAAGCTCCAGCAATGGGCTGATAAAGAGCAAACAAAAAATAGATGCATCACAATAGTATCGGAAAGGGTACCTGGGGCGGCGGCGGCTCGCAACCGTGGACTACAGGAGGTGACGACCCCTTGGGTGATGTTTTTTGACTCTGACGACATTATGCTCGATGGGCATATGCAACGTGTGGTTGATGGCATACATGCTAATCCTGATGCAGATATTATTGGATGGGATGTGGCGGTAAAATGTCTGGACGGTAGTAATACCACACGTGTATTTGCCGACAAGGATGTGCTCTTCCGCAACATGTTCAACGCTATTTTTGCGACACAACGCTATGCCGTACGCACCGATTTTTTTCGTAATGCCGGAGCTTGGGATCCAACAGTAATGGGATGGAATGATTACGAGACAGGCATGCGGCTCGCCGCCAACCACCCTAAGGTAGTCAAGCTCACCGGACACCCTACCGTTCTTGTGGTAGAGCAGAAAAACTCCATCACAGGCACCGACTATGCATCAGGAGCCACGAAATGGGAGCATGCTCTTGACTGTTGCGAACAGACATTACGGCAACACAAACTTCACCAATCCCTCCGATGGCTTGAGTTGCGGCGCATGGTGCTTGCAGCGCTATATGCCAGAGAAGGTAGCGCCGAAGCACAACGTCTATATTCCCAAGTGCTTTCCAGATGCCAGTCGCCATGGAGACGCATCATACTGAAAACAGCGTATGCCTATACCCGCAAAGGGGGCAGAGGCATACATATACTTTTGCGACCGTTCATATAACGGACGGCAAAATATCTATTTTAAGGTATTTAATCACCGCCACGTTTTACGGCAGCAAGCAATAACCGGTTAATCTACCACTCATAAGCTACAGTCAGGCCAAGAGCATTCAGAGTCATTGATCCTCCATTCCATGAATAATTGTTGGATGAAGTGATCAACTGATAAGTAATGCCCAGATCAATGGCCTGCTTGGAGTTGGAAGAATTGACGGGAATACGCATGCCTAACGACTGACGAAGATAAAACTGCCCATTGTTTGACAGATAGCCGTTGCCAAACTCAAGATAATTATTTCCCAGCAAAAATGTTGCGCCCAACCGCAGGTCAAAATATGCCGACAACTCATTTTGCGCTCCTCCGAATGTGAATCTGAAATCTGTAAACAGCGGGAGCATCGCGCCGGTAGTGTTTGCTCCATGCTTCCAATAGCCGGGCACATTATCGCGCGATCCAACCTTGTCATAATTGGAAAACGCCACATCCACACCAAGGCCTACACCCATATAGAACCATGAGGTATATTGGAATCCTTGCGAAGTAGTAACACTAAGTATGTTTGCCCTGTCACTACCTAACCCCGCCAATGCCGAAGCATCTACGAATCCCTTGTACTGCCACGAACCGGAAAGAGCCGGACGGAGCAACTGTGGCAATTGATTGGCAAGTTCATAATACTGTGCCGAAGCACCCAACCCCATTGAGACGGCCAAGGCTGCAAAGAGATGACGTAATTTCATGATTGTATATACTTAAATATAGAACTGATTTAAACGAAGATATTGAAGTCATTCCGCACAATATACGGAATGACCTCAATATCATAACGTTTTGAATGCGCAAATAGTTATAGTCGCACAAACTTTTCAGATATGATCAGCTATCCATTCGCCAACCTCGTAGGTCTTATATCCGGGCTGCGACAGGTCGGGAGTAGTAAATCCGGCATCAAGCGATGCCTGTACCGCGTTCCTTATCGCAGCACCCTCCTGCGGCAAATCGAAATGCTCAAACAACATCGCAACCGAAAGGATCTGTGCTATAGGATTAGCTATATTCAACCCCTTGGCCTGAGGCCACGAGCCATGGATCGGCTCAAATACGGGAGTGGACTCGCCGGTTGAAGCTGATGGCAACAGCCCCATCGAACCGGTGATTACCGATCCCTCATCGGTAAGGATGTCGCCAAAAGTATTTTCTGTGACCATCACATCAAAAAAACGCGGATCCTGAATCATACGCATAGCGGCATTATCCACATACATATAATCCGTGATCACATCAGGATACTGAGGCGCCATATCCTGAGCAACCTTACGCCAAAGGCGCGACGATGCAAGTACATTTGCCTTATCTACTACGGTAAGGTGTTTCTTACGGCGACGTGCATAATTGTATGCGACCTTCAATATACGCTCTACCTCCGGACGCGTATAGTAGTTGGTATCCCACGCCTCATGGTCACCCTCATGCTTCTTTCCAAAATACATGCCACCGGTAAGTTCGCGGATACAGACAAAGTCGGCATCCTTTATAATATCAGACTTCAGAGGCGACTTGTCAAGGAGCGACGCGAATGTAGTCACCGGGCGAATGTTGGCATATAGCCCAAGCTTTTTACGCATTGCGAGCAATCCCTGTTCAGGACGCACCTTTGCATCAGGGTTATTGTCATACTTGGGATCACCTACAGCCGAGAAGAGCACCGCATCGCTATTACGGCATAATTCATATGTCTGATGAGGAAACGGATCGCCAACTTTATCAATGGCATCCGCGCCCACCAAGCCGTATGAAAACTCAACAGTATGACCGAAACGCTCACATACTTTCTTCATCACCAGCACTCCTTGTGCTGAAATTTCGGGGCCTATGCCATCACCGGGCAATACGGCTATCTTGAAATTCATAACAGTCTTATTTAAAGGGTCCGTTTATAGAGTTTATACTTGTTGAAAAGCTGATGCTTGATGCGTCCACCAGCAGCCTGATGCTCCGCATTTGAAACGGACGCACCAAGATGCACTCCCTACTGCGGTATTATTCAACGTATTATAATTCATCAATTGACTGAATAGCTACATGCGACATCACCATAATCTAGCTGTACGCTCATAGGCTTCCGTATCGTCCTTGCGCGACAACAGATACGATATATCATCAAGTCCGTTGATAAGACAATGCTTCTTGTAAGGATTGATATCAAACATCTCGCTATGACCGGTAGACAGGTTGGTAATGGTCTGGGCAGGGAGATCAACACATATCTTTGCTTCCGGATTGGCAAAAACAGTATCGAACAATTCGCTCAGGAACTCTTCAGAAACAACCACCGGAAGTACGAAATTGTTGAGTTCATTGTTCTTATGAATATCGGCAAAGAAGCTCGACACAACCACACGGAATCCATAGTCATGTATCGCCCACGCAGCATGCTCTCTTGAAGAACCACTGCCGAAGTTTTTTCCGGCAATCAAGATTGAGCCTGAATAACGCGGATCATTGAGCACGAAACTCTCAATCTTGCGTCCCTCTTTGTCGAAACGCCAGTCACGGAAAAGATTATCACCGAATCCCTCACGTGAAGTAGCCTTAAGAAACCGTGCCGGAATTATCTGGTCGGTATCCACATTCTCCACAGGCAGCGGCACTGCCGTAGATGTTATTATAGTGATTTTATCATCCATTTTATCAGTATTATAGCCCAATCATAACTTACGCGGATCTGTAATGTATCCCGTAAGAGCCGCAGCAGCGGCCATAGGTACACCGGCAAGCACGGTCCTTGAACCAGGCCCCTGCCGGCCTTCGAAATTACGGTTGGATGTGGATACACATAGCTTACCCGGAGCCACCTTGTCATCATTCATTGCCAAACATGCCGAGCATCCCGGTTCGCGAAGTTCGAATCCAGCCTCAGCAAGCGTCTTGTCAATACCAGCCTGACGTATCTGAGCCATAACCTTACGGCTTCCCGGCACAAGCCAAACGATCACACCCGGAGCCTTCCGACGCCCCTTGACCAACTCGGCGAATAGACGAAAATCTTCGAAGCGCCCATTAGTGCAGCTGCCTACAAACACATAGTCTACACGGACACCCTCCAATGTTCTTCCCTCTTCAAATCCCATATACTTCAGGGCACGGGAATAGCCGGCACGCTCAGCTTCATTTTCACCGCAATTTGGCGGAACAGGCTCAGAGATGCCTATACCCATACCCGGATTTGTACCAAACGTGACACGGGGTTCTATATCTGCCGCATCAAAATGTATTTCAGCATCAAAACGTGCATCCTCATCCGAAGGTAATGTGCGCCAATATGCCACCGCTTCATCCCAGGAATCTCCAGATGGAGCAAAGTCGCGTCCCTTAAGATAAGCGAATGTAGTCTCATCGGGTGCTACCATTCCTCCGCGTGCCCCCATCTCAATCGACAGGTTGCACAATGTCATCCGCTCCTCCATCGACATATCGCGTACAACGTCACCGGCATATTCCACAAAATATCCGGTAGCCCCGGATGTGGTCATTTTTGCGATTATATAGAGAGCCACATCTTTTGCCGTGACACCCTGACGTAAAGTGCCATTGATTGTGATGCGCATAGATTTGGGCTTGGGCTGCAATATACACTGCGAGGCAAGCACCATCTCCACCTCCGAGGTGCCGATACCGAATGCCACAGCACCAAATGCGCCATGGGTAGATGTGTGACTGTCACCACATACTATTGTATATCCCGGTAGCGTTAGAGCATTTTCCGGACCAATCACATGGATGATGCCATTACGTGGATGACCGATACCAAATATGTCAAGGCCAAACTCAGCAGCATTGTTGTTGAGCGTATCCACCTGATTGCGCGACACCGGATCGGCAATCGGCTTGTCCTGATCATGAGTAGGAATGTTATGGTCGGGCGAACACACCGTGCGCTCCGGACGGAACACACGCAGACCACGTCGGCGCAAGCCATCGAATGCCTGCGGACTCGTCACTTCATGACAATAATGACGATCAATATAAAGTTGAGTAGGCCCACCGTCAATGACGTTGACAGCATGAGCATCCCATATTTTATCAAAAAGAGTTTTACCCATTATATCTCGATGACTTTTGTATCAATGTACAAATTTATTTATAGCATCGATAAACGCTTCCGCCGATGCCGCAATAATATCAGTATTGGCAGAAAAGCCATAATAGCTCGTGCCTTCATGCTCTACAGTCATATGCACCTTGCCGATATCATTCGATCCTTTGTTGATAGCCTGTATAAGGAACTCCTTGACAAGCATCTTACGATGAATAATTTCCTTTATGGCAGTGATCGCAGCATCCACCGGACCATTTCCGGAGGCGCAGGCCTCAAACTTCTCACCGGCAATATCCAGCCCGATGGAAGCCACAGATTTGACACCTACACCGGATGTCACCTGCAGGAAATCGAGCTTCAGGCGGCGGGTAGCTTTATGATGCTCACCGGCCAGCATGAGCACATCGTCATCGTTAATCTCTTTCTTGCGGTCGGCCAGACGGAGGAATGCCTCATAAGCCTTATCAAGAGCCTCCTTGTCAAGATCGACACCAAGCACATGCAGACGATGCTTGAGCGCGGCACGTCCGGAACGGGCTGTAAGTACTATCGAATTTTCATCGACACCCACATCCTTCGGATCAATAATCTCATAGCTTTCACGGTTTTTCAAGACGCCGTCCTGATGTATGCCCGAGCTGTGGGCGAATGCATTACGTCCGACAATAGCCTTATTAGGTTGCACCGGCATATTCATCAACGACGACACCATACGGCTTATGCCATATATCTTGGTGGCATTTATATTTGTGTCGATACCAAGCTCCTTATGGGAACGGAATGCCATCACCACCTCCTCAAGGGATGTGTTTCCAGCACGTTCACCTATACCGTTTATCGTAACCTCAGCCTGGCGTGCACCATTTATCACACCTGATATTGTGTTAGCGGTAGCCATACCCAGATCATTATGACAATGAGTGGCGATGGTTACATTATGTATTCCATCAACATGCTCCATCAGGTACTTTATTTTCTCGCCAAACTCCCATGGCATGCAGTAGCCTGTTGTATCCGGAATATTGATCACAGTGGCTCCGGCCTTGACAACGGCTTCAACCACACGGGCAAGATATTCATTATCGGTACGTCCGGCATCCTCGGCGTAAAACTGCACATCCTCTACAAATTTTTTCGCATATTTCACTGCAGCGACAGCACGTTCAAGAATCTCGTCACGATTGGAGTTGAACTTATACTTTATATGTGAGTCAGAGGTGCCGATTCCGGTATGTATGCGCTTATGCTTGGCATACTGCAATGATTCTGCCGCAATACGTATATCACCTTCCACAGCACGTGTAAGCGCACATATAGTGGGCCATGTCACAGCTTTCGATATCTCAACAACAGAATTAAAATCGCCGGGGCTTGAAACCGGGAATCCGGCTTCTATAACGTCGACACCCAACTCTTCGAGAGCCTTGGCCACCTCGATCTTCTCAACAGTGTTGAGCTGGCAACCCGGCACCTGCTCTCCATCGCGCAAGGTGGTGTCGAAAATAAACAGTCTATCACTCATAGGTAACTTATTTAAATTCCAATATTTTGCAAAAATAACAAGATTTGGCGAAATAATCAAGCAATGCCATGATTATTTCGCCAAATCTTAATCTGACCGAATATTGACTTACAATTTGTAAATATTGGTATAGTTACAGCATATTACACATTGCGTCACTTGAGCCAACGCCATAGGTCAGATACAGTCGATTTGTGACCATACATCAATATGCCACGACGATAAATTCGTGCAGACAGCCATGTGAGCAACGCTGCACAGCCATAAAGGAGCCCTACCGATACAAGCATCTGCCATGCCGGCACGTCGTATGGCAGACGGACCATCATCACAATCGGCGATGTGAATGGGATCATAGAGCATATCACACCAAGCATTCCGTCGGGATTTACCATGCAGCTCTGGCCTATAATCAAAGAAAATACTATGATCATCATAATTGGAGTCATAAACTGATTGGCATCGCTCTGCTGATCAACTGCTGATCCAAATGCAGCGAACAGTGAAGCATAAAGAAGGTACCCCCCGATAAAATATATCAGGAACATACCGATCAACATCGCCCACTTCACACCTATCACCGCCTGAACGATCTCAGCCAAATCATTGTCAGCACCCATTTCGGCAGCCGCACCGATTGCCGCAGGATCAACTGCAGACATTGCCGGAGATGTCATTGACTCCACGACACCAAGACTGCCTACCACCATCACCCCGATGCCTATAAGCAATCCCCATATGGCAAACTGGGTGAGGCCAACCAATGCGACACCAACTATTTTGCCGAGCATCAACTCAACAGGTTTGCATGAACTTACAATCACCTCGACTATGCGGTTTACCTTATCTTCAACTACAGAACTCATGATCATGGCGCCATATGTAAGCACAAATATATATGTGAGGAATGCCAAACCCATACCTATTGCCGACATAAGGCCATCGGAGGTAACAGTCTCACCGCTGTCGCTCCAGGTGCTTGTACGCACTGTTACCTCAGCCTGACTGTCAGATATTATGCGGTCAAGTTCAGGGATATTGTATGATGCCACACGCTGATCAGTGACGGCACGGCTCAACTGCCTCTCGATCTCCTCGCGCAACGACATACGCGTGGGTGAAGAACTGTAGACACTCACCTGCAATGTAGAGTCGACCGAGGAGGGAATCACCACAATAGCATAGTACGGCTGTCCACCGGCCTCCTCCTCACCAGATTCAAATTTCTGCCGCATATTGTCGGTAGTGTAATCACCCGGAGTCTCAAATATGTACTCCTCGGTATCTTCCAATACGGAGGCATACTTGCCACTTTGATCTATCACGGCCACACGATCACCCTCAGCCTCATTGAGAATCATCATGAATCCCGACCCGAGCCCAAGTGCCACAATCAGTATAGGCACAAGGATAGTGGTGATAATAAACGATTTTTTTGCAACTATAGAGAGGTACTCGCGTCGCAACACGAGCCATAAACGTGTCCTGTTCATTTTCCTGTAACTGTCTCGATAAATATCTCATTCATACTTGGCAACAACTCCTCAAATCCCAGCAATGTATAATGTGGATTCAAGGCCGCAATCACATCACGCATTTCCACGCCCGACGCAAGACGCATCATCACCACGCAACCGCCCATCCTATCCGGATTTATGCTGTCGATGCTGAAAAGTTCCGGCATCGGAGCGACTACCGGCTCAGCCACACGGACCTTAAACAAATGTTTCCTGAAGCGACGGCGCACATCAGTGACATTGCCGCTGAGCACAACCTTTGAGTGGTTTATCAATGATATTTCATCGCATACCTCCTCTACCGAACTCATGTTATGGGTCGAGAAAAGTATTGTGGCTCCTTCACGATTCAGTTCAAGAATCTCATGTTTTAGTTGCTCTGCATTGACCGGATCAAAACCGGAAAATGGCTCATCGAATATCATGAGCGGCGGACGGTGCACCACAGTGCCGATAAACTGCACCTTCTGGGCCATACCTTTTGAAAGGGTCTCTATCTTCTTGCCTGCCCACTCCTCAAGATTCATGCGCCGCAACCATTTCATGCCCTCAACCGTGGCATCACGGGATGTCATGCCTTTCAACCGACCGAGATATACAATATGGTCTATAACCTTCATCTTTTTATAAAGGCCACGTTCCTCCGGAAGATACCCAACGCGCATCACATCCTCAGGCCGTAACGGATGTCCATTGAGCAACACCGTGCCACTGTCAGGAAAAGTAATCTGGTTAATAATACGTATGAGAGTGGTCTTACCGGCTCCATTAGGGCCGAGCAAGCCATAGATTGTGCCCCGAGGGATGACGAGATCGACACCATCAAGCGCAGTATGACTGTCGAAACGCTTCACCACTCCGGAGGCTTCAATAAGATTGTTCATCTACTGATATGTTTATAATAAGAAATGTGTCTATGCCGTTTGACGTACAATAACATATAATAGTTGCAGGTGCCCGTTTATTTTTTCAACAGCACCAGACAAGTCCAATCATCAATAGATGAACGCGACTTATATTCCAACCCAAAGTTGTCAGCGGCATCAATAATCATATCGGCATCGGCAGAATAAAATCCACTTAATACTATTTCTCCTCCCGAGACAACAGCATCGGCATACCGTTCAAGATCATTAAGTATGATATTACGGTTGATATTAGCCAACAGAATCTGCGACTTAGGAAGATGAGCCAAATTGCCAGCATCGCCAAGTATCACATTTATCTCGGCATGACCGTTCAACGCCACATTCTCCACAGCATTCACATGGGCAAACTCATCAATCTCAATAGCATTGACAGGAGCCGCTCCGCACATGGCCGCCAGAATGGCCAGAATACCGGTGCCGGTACCAACATC
>CANPDS010000065.1 GCA_947573015.1 uncultured Muribaculum sp. | reverse complement strand
TGCCTTTCCGCAACGGCATAATGCTCTCGGTGGCCTGCGGACTTGCCGAAAGCCGAGGCCTCGATGAAGTGCTCATCGCCAACCATGGCGGCGACCACACTATTTACCCCGACTGCCGTGCCGGATTCATCAGCGCCATGTCGCAAGCCATGCAGGAAGGCACTTTCGACGGCGTACACATCCTCGCCCCATACACCGACAAGGATAAGACTTATATCGCCCGCCGAGGAGCAGAACTTGGAGTTGACTTCTCGCTTACCTACTCGTGCTATAAAGGGGGCGAGAAGCATTGCGGCCGCTGCGGCACATGCGTAGAGCGACGAGAGGCATTCCAACTGGCAGGCCTATCCGATCCAACCATCTACGAGGAGTAAGACAACTATTCTGACAAGGGTATAATCTACGTTGCCAGGTTAAAACGCATTATATTCACTCAACTGACACAGAGCAAGAGTATGCGACAAAGCTCCTATCCGAGCAATGGTGGGTGAGTAAGCTACCCATCACATCGGCGTGAGGACAAAGACGATGCACTTAAACTTTTGCCGAAACGAGCGTTGCCGCCGCCAGATAATCCGGGTCCACGGAATCGGTCAGAAAAACGTGATTTAGGGGCTTTTACGCCGGTCGGAGCGCTGCCCGTTCCACGCGAGGACACCCCCGAATCGCGACGCGGCGACGCATCCTGCTTCTTGCATCCGGCACGTTCTATCCGTGCATTTTCTTCAGCGATTCTCATCTCTTCACGCTCCCTCAGCGCAGCTGCCTGAGCCATCGCTTCGGCCTCACGCTTCTTGCGCTCGATCTCTTCCCGACGCTGCCTACGGCGCTCACGGGCACGCTCATTGCGTGCTTTACGGCGGTCGATCTCCGCTTTCATCAGCACCCATGCACACTCAAAATCTGATCCGAAAAACAGATCATCCACATTTTCCCCGGTTTCGATATATCTACGCACCTGATATTCTACTCCGGGTATATGGAGATCATTACAGCGACTGATTGCTTTGAGCCATAGCTCATCAAATTTATACTTCGGTGTTTTCATAGTGAATAAGTTTATTAACATCGCAAATTTACAACATTACAACCATACATCCAAATAAAACATTGTTAAAATTCATCCACACCGATAAATACTCCACACTAATAGGCACCCTTTGTCGCATATGCCCCTCCAAAAACATTCAGACCACACACCAATAACTAACAATAGTGGCGTCAACGCAAACGCCGACGCCACTAAAACCTCAAGTTGTAAGTGCGTATGTGTACCCTACAGGTGTATGATTTTAATTTTCAAACCATACGTTCAACACACCTACTATTACACATTCTTTTATTTAATCTTCTCGTAAATATAAAGTTCATGAACCTCACCGGTATAACCTTCGTCAGTATACGGACCCTGGCTCATGCCGAGCACGATCTGAGTGCCACGGTTGTTGAGCACCACGAGATCATCGTTGACGGGATCGATTGAAAGACCTTCGATCTCACCGGCACGCTTGAAGTCGCTCATCTCACGGAAAAGCTCCACACGACCCTTCTTTGCACCACCGGCAATCTTGCCCTTGCGCATCACCGGCTTACCTTTCTTATCAAGCTGCACACTGAAAGGAGTATCCTTCACAACTTCCTCACCATCAACAAGGCCGGTATAAGGCACCTCGGTTATATCAGCGATATAGATATTATCGGGAATCTGATAGAGCGACTCACCATCGTCAGATGTAAAGAGCATCTTGCCATCGGCGATAAAGATACCCTGGCACCAGTAAGGAGTGGGAAGACACTGCATCTTGGTGTAATATTTGCCTGTCTCCAGGTCGTAGCAATATACATAGCGGCTATCTACCCAATCGGACATCCACACCATATTCTTATCGCGATCCACAGCGAGACCCGACACCTCAACCTGACCGGATTCAGGCACCCAGGGCAGGTCGCGCTTCCACTTCATAGTCTCGGCATCATAGATAGATACGGCAATGTTGTAACCACGGCCATACTCAAACTTCTCGATACCGCAGTAGATCTCGCCGTTATGGATATCGATATCACCGAAATGATTGGCGATTTCAGGATGCTGGAACGGCTGATCGTTCTTAGCTACAAGGTTACCATCTTTATCATATTTGTAAAGCACCTTGGTGTCAGACACATAGTAATATGTGCTGTCAATGGCGATACCCTGACGTCCGGCTACCGGAATCACTTTCTTGAGACGGTATTCACTGCCCACATGCTGAGCACTTACTGAAAGACCTGCGATGATAAGCGACATCGCTACTAAAATCTTTTTCATAATGATAAAATGTTGTAATGGATCTGAGTCAAACTCCCGCAGGAATTTAAATACAGAACTGATTATTAGAATTAGATAGGTTATGAGAATCAGAATTTGAATAGACCCATGAGCTGGAGCTGGCTTGAAGTGCTCTCACCATGGTTTGAAGCCTCGCGTACATCCTTGCCATACATGGAAAGCATGTAATTGAGCTGCACCTTAAGATTTGAGAATGGCTCCCATGTACATCCGAGCAATACTCTGTCGTAGTTATTGAGCGACAGCTTGTTGAGACTGTCATGATACATATCGTAGCGTACTACAGGGAAGAATTTGCCGAAGTGATATCCTGCCAGCGCATAGAATCCGGTTTCGTGAGCCACCGTAATATTTTCTTTCTTGCCATACAGATATCCAAATTCGGCGCGGAGATCAAGACCGGTAGGATTATTATACCAGAAGCCGCCTACAAAACGGTTCATCGGCAGATATTTGTTAGGAATCTCCTCACCGTCCTCATTCTCAAGATCCTGTAAGCCTTGATATTCACCATAATTATAGGCAGCCTTGATATTGAAATACTTGAACGGACGTACGGTAAGTGCGGCAATAATGTCCTTCGACTTATTGTTGTCATCCTTGCAAGGCAACTGACCATTGGTCACAGCGAAGTTGTAAGAGAGATAATTGAATCCTTCAGCACTCGGAAGCAGATCACCCATGAGCATGATACCGAGGTCGCGGCCATAATCGATAAAATCGTATCCTATGGCATTGCGGCAAGCCATGCGATAGCATATATTGGAGAAATCGACGGTCTCCAAAGTAGCTGGAGAAATATCGTAGTTCTCATATCCAACAGGTGTATAGAACTGACCTACACGCACCTGAAATGCAGGATTGAACTTATAGGTGAAGAACGCATCCATCACCTGAAGATTCTTTTGGCCATTGCCATTTGTAGATCCGGCAATGCCGTTGAATGCCTCGATCTGCACTCTTACAGAACCATTTTTACATACCTGACCGTCAAGAATCAAACGAAGGCGTTTTGCCTGAAAAGATGATGATCCTGATCCGAGACTATTGTAGTTATAGCCAGTCTGCAGATAACCGGATACTTTTACCATCTTGGAGAACACTGATTTCCAATCTTCAGTGGCCCCGGCAGCCGAAGAAGCCGGTGCGGCTACTGTAGAAGTAGTTTCAACAGGAGTGTTGAGTGCATCGTAAGATGTGGCGTCCCCATCAGAGGCATACATGGATGTCGCAACCGCGCAACATGCCATTGTTGCAAAGATACTCTTCATGTTCTAAAATATTTTAAGTTAAGTAATTAGATTGTTAAAAATGGTGTTAGACTATCTTTTCACATTGGCAAATAAGCTTACCGGAAATTGATAATTACTTTTTGCCTAAAAAATAAAAGTAAAGTTGTTAGGGTAAGTTAAATTTAGGTTCTACTGAATTTCCCGTTGCAATTAATGGCGCCGAGGCAACGAAAAGATTCAAATAGCTTTCGATCCAAAATTAACATCCTTTCAAATAGAAACCAAACAAATATACATGTTTTAAAACATATTTTCTAGCAACATTATAATAACACATTAAATACCAAATATTTAACACATGAAAATATTTCCATAACAATAATAAACCAACAAAATCACATCGCAACTACAACAAACCAAAAGGTGAAAGTATACATATTAATCTACAAATGAACTTTCATAGTTGCCAAATAGGATACAATAATCATAATGTCCGTGCAACCATCAAGGTAACTTATTACGTAAGTATTTCTCTATAGCACTACGCACAGAGGAGGATGGGCAAGTAAAACCATTGACCATCACCACCACGACATGGGTAGGTGATCCGTGAGAATCAAGGAGATACCCGGCATAGCATAGCACCCCTGTCATGCTTCCCGACTTGACGGCCATGCGGCCCGCCAATGGAGTGCCGCGCAGAAAGCTCTTGACAGTGCCCTCGCGAGCTGCAATCGGAAAAAGTCCGACATACTCCCTGCTTCGCGCCATCGACCGGAGCACAGAGCAAAGCAACCGCGCCGACAGCCGGTTGACCGGAGCCAGCCCGGAACCATCAGTCACTCTGCCCTTCGCAAGATCGACGCCGCGGGCCTTCCACACATCAGCCTGCGCCGCAAGCGCCTTCTTTGCCGTAATACTGCCGACAGGCATCGAGGCAAGCAACGGCGCCCTCAGCATAGCCTCGGCATAGAGATTGTCGCTGCGGTGCATCATCACACGCAATATCTCATCGCGCAGAGGAGAATGATATTCACCGAGTATATCACCCACAGCCACCACAAGCGAATCAGACGGCAACTCTATATCCTCATCCATAACTTCAATACCCGCACCTTTCAGGCGTGCGCACAACTCGTCGCACAACGTTGCAGCCGGGTCTACATCGGCCACACGTCCATCACTTCCTGGATAAGAATTGTCCTTATAGTTGAGAGGATAGCACCCGGCACCATATTCCCAATCGATATCCTCAAGCAACCAATAGGGCGACAATGCATCCAAGGGCTGATCCTCAGGATAAGTGCATACCTTTCCACCAATCTTTTCCATCCCCACATCGGACAATACGCGCAATGCCCATGAGGCGAACGACTCCCTGTCATCAAAAAAACGTGAGCCAAGCGTAGGATCGTATCCACCCACTATTCTGAGATCTCCCTCCAAAATACCCCTGGCTGATATGTCGCCCACCCGCTGAAGCGCTGTAACGAACGAGAAATCCGCAGGGAGCGACAACTGGGCAGTAGCGGCAGTAAGACATTTAGTAACCGACGCCGGCACCAACAGCCTGTCGGCATCATATGCCGCAATCTCAGCACCATCGCGCAAACGCACCATGAATACCCCTACCGACGCACCATCCGATGAAGGAAACGCAAAGGGCGACGCACCATCCATCAGGAGCGCCACACATATGAAATATATTACCGCAAAAAATCTACGGACCTTGGCTACATATCTATACATACTCCAAAATTAGCTCAATTGCACCAATTTATAATGTACGCGTTGCACATATTTTAGAGAAAATGATTAAATTCGCACACTAATAGAAAAAATGTGCAATATCGATGGCCAGCAAGACTCGTGAAAAGCTAATTGAGGTAGCCCGACAACTCTTTGCCCACAAAGGCATAGAGAATACTACAATGAGCGATATCGCCACAGCCTCAGAGAAAGGACGGCGCACCATCTACACCTACTTCAAAAACAAGCGTGAGATCTACAACGCCGTCATTGAGAAAGAGAGCGAGCAGGTTGTAGGCCGTCTGCGCGAGATATTCGCCATAGATATGGATCCGCTGGAAAAGCTGATGAAGTTTGTGGATGTGCGCATCGATATTGTAGAGGAGACCATACGCCGCGAGCGGGAAAGCCCGGTGTTGCGCACCCTGATGGTGCGCGACGTTCGCCGCATGGAACGCATCCGCAATCTCGCTGTGGAGAAAGAGCTTGAGATGCTCCACAAAATCATGGATGACGGAGTGGCCATGGGCCTGTTCACACGTAAAAGCATCGACAATGCCTTTGTAGGTATGATAATGATGTTTCAGGGAATCGAGCTTTCGGTGATGCGCAACAATTACGCATTCTACGGAATCGATCCGGACAAAGTACGCGAACAGGCCAAGAGTTTCATTCTGTCGGCCATCACATCGCAGCCACCTGCGCAGCAAAACTGACAGCAATACCAAACCAAATAAAACTACCTAAATACAAAAATAAAGAGATATGTACATCAACGCCACCGGATACTACGTGCCTGAAGCACGTGTGGACAACGACTATTTCCTCAACGTAAACGGACTAACCAGCGAATGGATACAGAAACGTACCGGTATCCTTACCCGCTCGAAAGCCGGCGAAGGGGAGGGACACAACTCCATGGGCCTCGATGCCATCGCCGACGCACTCAAATCGCTCCCCTACCCGATACAGGATGTGGACCTGATAGTAAGCGCGTCATACTCTCCTTACGATACCGTGGCCACCCTGGCCCATGTAGCCCAACAGAAATACAACATTGACGGTGCCAAGGCTGTATATTGCAGTGCGGCATGCTCCTCATTTGTCAACGGCCTTGAGATTGTCGATGCGTACTTCAAGTCGGGCAAGGCCCACAAGGCCCTGCTTATATGCTCAGAGCACAACACATATTATTCCAACGAGTCAGATCCCAAGGCCGGACACTTGTGGGGCGACGCCGCAGTGGCTTTCTTCCTCTCGGCCGACAAGGTAGCCGATACCGATGTGAAGGTGACCGACATCTACACATGCGGTCTGGGCAATGTAGGCAAAGGACCCGAGGGAGTGATACTGCGCCCGAAGGAGGGTGGCATAGCTATGCCCGACGGCCGCGACGTATTCGTCAACGCCTGCCAGCAGATGATCCGCGCCCTCGATGCCGTGACCAAGCCGATAGGTATCACCCCCGGAGAACTTGACTACATCATAACCCATCAAGCCAACAAGCGTATCGTGGCACAGGTGGCCCATCAGCTCGAACTCAGCGATGACCATTTCCTCAACAACATAGAGGAACTTGGCAACACCGGATCAGCCTCATGCGCTCTTGTGTTCGCCCAAAACCGCAACCGCTTCAAAAAAGGGGAGCGTGTAGGCCTCACCGTGTTCGGCGGCGGCTATTCGTGCGGCGCATTCTTGGTTGAAATATAATAAATTCGTACTTTTGCACTGTAATATCGCATATCCAACAAACCAATTATATATTCTATAAAGACATGAAACTGTTAGAAGGTAAGACCGCACTCATAACCGGTGCCGCACGTGGTATCGGCAAGGCCCTCGCCCTCCGCTTCGCAGCCGAAGGCGCCAACATCGCATTCACCGACCTCGTTATCGACGAGAACGGCAAGGCTACCGAGAAGGAGATCGAAGCTCTCGGAGTAAAGGTAAAAGGCTATGCCTCAAACGCTGCTGATTTCAATCAGACCAAGGATGTAGTGGCAGAAGTGCATAAGGATTTCGGCTCTATCGATATCCTCGTAAACAACGCCGGCATCACAAAGGATGGCCTCATGATGCGTATGACAGAAGCCCAGTGGGACGCCGTTATCGCCGTCAACCTCAAGAGCGCATTCAACTTTATCAACGCTGTTCTCCCCATCATGCTCCGTCAGCGCAGCGGCTCAATCATCAACATGGCTTCAGTGGTAGGCGTACATGGCAACGCAGGCCAGTCGAACTATGCCGCTTCGAAGGCAGGCCTCATCGCCCTCGCCAAGTCGATAGCACAGGAAGTAGGCTCACGCGGTATCCGCGCCAACGCCATCGCTCCGGGCTTTATCGAGACAGCCATGACAGCAGCTCTGCCCGATGACGTGCGTGCCGAGTGGGTTAAGAAGATCCCCCTGCGCCGTGGCGGCAAGGTAGAGGATATCGCCAACGTGGCTGTGTTCCTCGCCTCCGACATGTCATCCTATGTATCAGGCCAGGTGATCCAGGTAGATGGCGGCATGAACATGTAATCATCACTCAGCAATATCAACAACAATATAAAAGGTGCTGTAAAATCACGATTTTACAGCACCTTTTATATTATGAAGTTATTTCTACTTATATTATGAAGGTACTTCTACCACTTGTGTGGCACTCAGCGCTTGGATGAAAAGAACGCCCGCATGAGCGCGGAGCATTCCCCGGCGAGAACGCCTGATGTCACCGTGCACTTCGGATGGAAGGGGGAACGGGCCATGATCTGCGTATAGCCCCGCTTGACATCGGCTGCGCCATATACCACCCTGCGCAACTGGCTCCAGCCAATAGCTCCGGCACACATGGGGCAAGGCTCCACGGTGACATACAGAGTGGCATCGGGAAGATATTTTCCACCAAGAGTGGAGGC
This sequence comes from uncultured Muribaculum sp., assembly GCA_947573015.1. Classification (GTDB taxonomy): domain Bacteria; phylum Bacteroidota; class Bacteroidia; order Bacteroidales; family Muribaculaceae; genus Muribaculum. Next base: position 1,862 of record CANPDS010000065.1, on the reverse strand, counting down.
TGCTGCGGTTATGGCCTGCATCTCGGCATGAGCGGTGACGTCGCCCAGTGTCTCGGTAAGATTGTGGCCACGTCCTATCACACGGCCACCGGCCACTATGACCGCCCCGATCGGTATCTCGTCGGCCTCCATTGCGGCGCGTGCCTCATCAAGCGCTACGCGCATCCATCGTTCGTCGGTAAGTGTTTGGGAATCCATAATAAAAATTTATTGATGTTCGTTACAGCAGATCGATGCGCAGCCCTTCGTGAGCGGTGACGGTGTCGGGAAATATGGCACGAGCCTCGGCAAGATGGCCCTCCTCGTCGGTATATTGCTTCGAGAAATGCCCGAGCACAAGACGTCGCACTCCGGCAAGCTGAGCCACACGTGCAGCTTCGGCCGCAGTGGAATGGAACCGCGCATGAGCTTTCTCCCGTTCCGGTTCAAGATATGTGGCCTCATGGTAAAGTGTGTCGACACCTTCGACAGCACGCGCCACGCGCTCGCTGAATATAGTGTCGGAACAGTATGCATAGCTCATCGCCGGATCTGCATCCGAAGTGAGCCACGCATTAGGCACGACCGTACCGTCGGGCTTCACAAAATCGGCCCCTTCCTTGATTGAACGGATCTCGCGCACCGGCACCTGATGAAACGCCACAGCATCGCCGATGATATGGCGCAGCTTGGGCTTCTCACGGAAGATAAATCCAGTGGTAGGCACCCGATGTATGAGCGGAAATGCCCGCACCTGCAATGTGTCTGACTCCCATATCACATCGTCGGCCCCGGGAGAGATGATATTGTAGCGTATGTCGAACGGTGTCTCCCGGCAAAAGAACCGCATGATGCGCTCAAACTCCTCGGCGCCCTCGCGGAAAGTGTGGATAGTGACCGTCCCCCCCTCCTTGCCGGTAAGAGCCATCGTCGACAGAAGTCCCGGAAGGCCGAGGCAATGGTCGCCATGAAGATGCGACAGAAAGATGTGGGAAAGGCGCGAATATTTAAGCCGGGCCTTGCGCATGGATAGCTGTGCCCCCTCTCCGCAATCGACCATCATAAGATTGTTGCGGAAGTCAATCACCTGGCAGCTCGGCAGGTGGCGCAATGTCGGCGTGGCCGAGCCGCATCCGAGGTAATTTATCTGAAACTGAGCCATATCTTAAGGTATCTAAGAGTGTGTTTTATCAATATGTTATCAACAATCAATGCCATCGACCGGAGCAGGACCGTGCTGACGCGCTTTGCTGACTGTGACCAACCACACGCCACCAAACACCAATGCGATAGCAAAAATCTTGACCGGAGTGAATGTGTCGAGTCCCATCCATATGCCTACCGCCGAGGCTACGATGGGTTGCACGTAGTTGTACATACCCACAAGTGTGGGACGCAATGCTTTCTGCCCTATCATCACACATATATATGCAATGAAAGTGCCGCCAAACACCACGAACGCTATGCCGCCCCACTCAGTAGCCGACAGAGCTCCCCAATCGGTTGATGTCATCTCCGGTATAGAAGGGAGAAGTATGGCGAATGAGGCGAATGTAAACATCCACCGCATCAGTGTCACCAGACTATACTTCCCGATAAAGTTCTTATACAGTGTAAGATACAGTGCATAGCTAAACTGCGCGGTGAGCACAAGGAAGTCGCCGAGCATGGGATTGCTGCCAGAGGCTGTGGCCCGTGCAGCGCCTGTCAACACCAGAATAAGCGCCCCTGCAGCACCAAGCACGATACCCATGGCCTTCTTCCATGTGATCGGCTCCTTGAGGATCAACGCGGCGAGCACCATTACCCACAGTGGCATGGTAGTGGTGATGACAGTGGCTTCGCTCGGGGTGCTGTAGCCCACCCCAAACAGATAACAGCCC
>CANPDS010000064.1 GCA_947573015.1 uncultured Muribaculum sp. | reverse complement strand
GATATCAACTCCTGTGATCTTTGGGATAATCTCGCCACCCTTCTCAACATAAAGATGATCGCCTTCATGAATGTCGAGCTTACTGATGATATCAGCATTATGAAGCGAAGCCCTCTTGACGATGGTACCAGAAAGCAATACCGGCTCAAGATTAGCGACTGGAGTGACCACTCCCATACGCCCAACTTCAAAAGACACATAACGCAATGGAGTAAGGGCACGCTCTGCAGCGAATTTATATGCCACAGCCCAGCGCGGAGATTTGGCCGTATATCCAAGATTAAGCTGCTGGCGCAGACTATTAACCTTAAACACCAATCCATCTGTAGCCCATGGCAACTCCTTACGGGCTACATCCCAATGGTTGATAAATTCATCAACTTCAGCAATTGTAGTCATCAACTTCATTTCCGGAGATACACGGAAGCCCCATTGGCTGGCAGCCTGCATATTATCGAAATGGTTGTCGAATGGCAGATTGTCACCCAACAGATAGTAGAACACAGCATCCAGTCCGCGTCGGGCCACTTCAGCCGAATTCTGCATTTTAAGAGTTCCGGCTGCAGCGTTGCGAGGATTGGCAAAGAGTGGCTCTTCATTAAACTCGCGTTCGGCATTGAGCTTATCAAACGCTTTCCATGGCAGAAGTATCTCGCCGCGGATCTCAAACTCGTCGGGCCACCCGGATCCTTGCAACTGCAATGGCACGGAACGGATAGTCATCACATTGTCAGTGACTATATCACCACGCGTACCATCACCACGCGTCACGGCACGGACAAGACGACCGCGTTCGTATGTGAGCGAGATAGATGTTCCATCAAACTTCATCTCGCCCACTATATTAAACGGCTGTCCCATCAGGCCATCACGTACACGATCGAACCACTCGCCTACCTCATCAATGGAATATGTATTGCCAAGGGAAAGCATAGCCCGCTTATGTTCCCACTGCTCGAACGACTTATTAATGTCCGAACCGACACGATGTGTTGGAGACAGCGGATCGTCATACTCCGGATGCTCCTTCTCAAATCGCTCAAGCTCTTTAAGCAACATATCGAAATCATAGTCGGATATTTCCGGTGAATTAAGCACATAATACTTATAATTATGACGGTCAATCTCACTACGAAGCCGCTCTATATGTTGCTTTATTGTTTCCATATGGAAGATGGGTAGTCGGTTTGGTCTGATAGTATTATTACGCCTGTGCAGTCAAAAGAGTTGCATTACCATTAACCTCAAGCGAAGCTGTCGCAGCCGCTACAAGGATTGTCTCACCACGATGAACGGTGGTGATATCAGCATGATCTGTGATTACCTGACATTCTCCGTCAAGACACATAACCACCATGAATGAGTCATGATTGATATCAATTACCTGCCGACCCTCAGCCTTGACGAGATTGACATCAAAATAAGGACAGTCAATCATAGGTACATTCCCTTTGGCAGTGCGATCGTAATCAGATTTATACTCCGGATAGACGGTGTAATCTATTGCATCTTTGGCCTGCTCGGTATGGAGTTCACGAGTGTTGCCATTGGCATCACGACGATCGAAATCGTACACACGGTATGTAATATCACTTGTCTCCTGAATCTCGGCAAGAAGATTTCCCGCACCAATAGCATGAATGCGGCCCGCAGGGAGGAAGAAAAGGTCGCCGGCATGTGAATCGTGCTGAGCGATCACATCCATTATTTTCTTATCTTCAACAAGATGTGTATAATCATCTGGAGTGATCTGCTTTGACAAGCCTGCATATATTTTTGCCTCAGGCTCAGCATCGACAATATACCACATTTCTGTCTTACCAAGAGAATTATGGCGTTTTTTCGCCAGCTCGTCATCAGGGTGTACCTGCACAGATAGATCTTTCTTCGCATCAATAAGCTTGATCAGAAGCGGGAAAGTTGTGCCAAAACGCTCATAAACCTTATCGCCCACCAGACGAGCGCCATATTTTTCAATCAGCGCCGGCAGAGTCATACCTTTATCAGGGCCCTCTGCCACTACAGATTCATGACCTGGCACACCAGATATTTCCCAACTCTCACCAATAGCTTTCTGATCGGTGACAATGCCCTTGAATGGAGCGATCTTATCTCCACCCCAAAGCACAGACTTGAGGTAGGGCACAAATTTAAAAGGAGGAATTACAGCGTTCATATTATATTTTGTTTTAGAATCTGATACATCGATTACACCAACAAAAGTACAAAATCTCCGGTCAAAAAGCAAGTCCGGTATATCAAGATAAAACAAGGATGCCCATGACCATCGGCCACGGGCATCCCAATCTATTATCTTAAATAATACCTATTCAAGTTCGGTAGGCACAGCCACAATCTTCAGCTGATGTCCGCGAATAAAATCGGTGATGTTGGATCTTATATCACTTGGAGCGAGATCAGCTTCAACACGTTTAAGAGCATTGAATACAGAAGTGCCAGCCTGATAAATATGACGATATGCCTTTGCAACGTCATCAACCTGCTCGTCTGTAAATCCATGCTTACGCATTATGAAGGCGTTGATTCCATAATAAGCGGCCGGATTATGGGCAATAATAACATACGGAGGTACATTTCCAGTAATACGGCAACCACCCTTTATCACTACCCAATCGCCAACCTCGCTACGCTCGTGAAGCATTGCATTGGATGAGAGGATCGAGCATGTGCCAACCTTGCAATCACCGGCAAGCTTCACACCGTTACCGAGCACTACCTTATTTCCAACCTGACAATCATGTCCGATATGTGTCTCAGCCATAATGAATGAGTCACTACCGATAGAGGTGGCTCCGTTTGGCCGGATACCACGATTGATGATCACCTGCTCGCGGATAATGTTATTGTCGCCGATGGTACAGAAAGTTTTCTCTCCATTCCAGCGGAAATCCTGAGGATCTGCACCAATTATAGAGCCTTGGTAGATTTTATTATGACGGCCTATGCGTGTGCCATTCATTATGCTCACATAAGGCATTATGACACAGTCATCGCCAATCTCCACATCAGCATCAATGAATGCGAATGGATAGATGGTGACATTGTTGCCAATCTTGGCAGCGGGATCAACATGTGCTAATGGACTAATCATGATAAATATGGATTTAAGGTTGGAATTAACGTCCACCGCCCAAAGCCTGATAAAGACTTATGGCAGCGCGTGCATGTGTATTGTCGCAGCTTACTTTGCTCAACTGAGCCTGCAAAAGAGTTTGCTGTGCGGTGAGCACTTCAAGATATGAAGTCGTGCCGTTGTATGCAAGAAGATCCTGAGTATACTCGACAGATTTCTCAAGCTCAACGACCTGTTTGGCGAGAAGTTCTGATTTCTGAGCGCTCTTCTCAAGAGTATGATATGCATCGCTTACTTCAGCAGCAGCATTCATAAGTGTATTCTCGAAGTTATTCATAGCCACAGCCTGACTTGCCTTAGCTACCTCAAGATTGCTGATAAGCTGTCCGCGTGCAAACAATGGCGCGGTAAGAGAACCTGCAAGATTTGCGAACCAATTAGCCGGGTTGAGCACCGCTGATCCGACAGAGTTGGTAAATCCACCGGTAGCTGAAATAGTCACGCCAGGGTAAAATGCGGCACGTGCCTGATTGGTGGCATAATATGCAACAGCAACCGACTGCTCGGCTGCACGCACATCAGGACGTGCAGCAAGCTCACGCATAGGAACTCCAGCGCTGATCACACCAGGCATCTCCAACACTGCATCAGGAGAAACGCCCCATGACTGAGGAGTGACATTAAGCAGCAGAGACATACTGTTGTTGGCCTGATTAAGGGCCACCTCAAGATCGGTAATCGAAGCCTGAATACTATAATAGTTGGCAGCACTCTGAACTACAGCTGCCTCAGTAACTCGTCCAGCTTCCTTAAAGTCTTTCATAATCTGAAGACTCTTACCCCATAGCACTTCAGTCTCACGCGATATCTGCAACTGCTTTTCAAGCATTGCTATGGTATAATAGCAGTTGGCCACAGCTGCAATAATCTGCGAACGCACGGCCTGTTCGTAAGCCTCGCTTTGCAACAAGGCTGCCTTTGCCTTACGATTGGTGTTAAGAGTCTTGCCAAAGATGTCAATCTCCCAACTGGCCGACAGCGGCACCTGATATGTCCAAGGCATATCCCGCATACCGGTTATGTCATAGTAAGCCTTATTGCCCGAAGCTGCGAGTGTGAGCGAAGGAAGATAGCTCAGACGCGCACCTTTCAACTGAGAATGTGCCATATCGACATTCAGCTTGGCATTCTGAAGATTAACATTGTTAACCAACGCACGGCCAATCAGATCGGCCAACATCGGATCAGTAAACATTTCCTGCCAACGCATGTTTCCGAATGCTGTTGAATCAGGAGCCGCATCGCGGGCCTCGACATATTCGGCAAACACCGGCTGATCGTCGGGCATTTCGAACTTCTTGTAGATGTGGCAGCTCGAAAGCATTGCCACACCTGCAAGAGCGAAAGCGTATTTTGATATATTATTGATAGTCATTGCAAAATAAAGCTAATTAATGTGCATACTGCTCGATTTCAGATTCAAGACCGGTGTTGTCTGTATCTTTCCATTTTATTGGAGAGAGTTTCTCCTGAATCAACTGGAATGCCACGAACAATGCCGGAACCACGAGTACCTGAAGAATCATACCTATAAGCATACCACCGATCGAACCGGTACCGAGAGCACGGTTACCATTGGCACCTACACCATGGGCAAACATCATAGGGAGCAAACCGATGACAAGCGCAAGCGATGTCATAAGAATAGGACGCAGACGTGCCGATGCACCTTGAATGGCCGCATTGACAACAGACATACCCATGCGTCGACGTTCGAGAGCGAACTCAACAATAAGAATGGCATTCTTTGCAAGAAGACCGATCAACATGATGAGTGCAATCTGTAGATACACGTTATTGGATATACCGTCAAATGTTGCAAATACGAACGCACCCATAAGGCCGAACGGAATAGACAGGATAACTGCCCAGGGTAGAATATAGCTCTCGTACTGTGCCGACAACAGAAGGTATACGAACAACAGACAGAGACCGAAAATCATTGCAGTGCCATTGCCCGAAGAGCTTGCCTCCTCACGAGTCATACCAGAGTATTCATATCCGAACCCGGTAGGAAGAGTCTTTGCAGCCACGCGTTCTACAGCAGCGAGACAGTCACCGGATGTATATCCAGGAGCTGGCTGACCAGTAACCGAGATTGAGGTAAACATGTTGAATCGGTTGAGAAGGTCAGGTCCATACACCTTTGTAAGAGTAACGAAGTTGGATAGAGATGCCATCTCATTGCCGTTACGGATTTTAATGCTCGACAGAGTCTCCGGCGATACACGAGCATCCGGAGTAGCCTGCATCATCACACGATAAATCTTACCGAAACGGTTGAAGTTGGATACATACATACCACCATAATAACCCTGAAGAGTAGTAAGAATAGTAGAAGGACTGATACCAGCCTGTTTTGCCTTAGCTGCATCAATATCCACCATATACTGAGGGAAAGCCGGGTTAAAAGTAGAATATGCCATCTGCACTTCAGGCTGTGCCATAAGTTCCTTAAGGAAGTTCTGTACAATACCATAGAAGTTGTCAATCGAGCCACCAGTCTTATCCTGCATCTTAAGGTCGAAACCATTGGTAAGAGAGTAACCGGTGATCATAGGAGGTGCGAATGCTACGATACGTCCATCCTTGATTGTTGCTGTCAGACCGTATATCTGCTTAAGGATTGCCTCATTACTACGGCTTTCATCACGCTCCGCCCAATCGTCGAGTTTTACGATAAACGTACCATATGTATTACCTTGACCGGCTAGGAAGCTATAACCAACGATCTTCTGAGTGTACTTCACTCCAGGAATCTTCATAACAGCCTGCTCAACACGGTCCATAGTCACCATCGTACGCTCTTGCGAGGTTCCCGGAGGCATATCGACCATCACAAACAAATAACCGGTATCCTCATTTGGCACAAGGGTAGTCGGGGTAATCGACATTAACCATACCAAAATGGCAACACTTACGGCAACAATGCCAAAAGAAGTGATCTTATGATGGATAAAGAAGCTAGATGCCTTGGTGTAAACATTAAGCAGACGGGAATATCCCAATTCAAAGCCAGCCTTGAATCGATCGCTGAAGATACCCATAATAGCCACAATCGCACAAACTGAGGCAACTGCCAGTTTCCATATTACTTCGAGCTGATACCAGCCAAGAACCATGAACGTAATCGTAGCAGCAAGGAATAGGAATGTCACCAACGGATGAAGATTGAGTTTCCAGGCCGAAGCATAGCGTTTCTTCATAGTCTGTGCAGCCTCAGCATATGCCTCACCCATACGCTCTTTAAGAGGTTTGTCAGAATTGTGGGGTTTCAGGAACACAGCACAAAGCGCAGGAGAAAGGGTAAGAGCATTCAGCGCCGACAAACCGATAGCAATCGCCATGGTGATACCAAACTGCTGATAGAACACACCAGATGTGCCAGGCATGAATGACACTGGAATAAACACGAGCATCATTACCAAGGTGATGGAGATAATAGCACCACCAATCTCATTCATGGCGTCAATAGAAGCCTTACGTGCGCTCTTGTATCCAACATCAAGTTTGGCATGAACCGCTTCCACCACCACAATCGCATCATCGACTACAATCGCAATAGCAAGCACAAGAGCAGAGAGTGTGATGAGGTTAATGGAGAAGCCGATAATGTTCATGAAGAAGAATGTGCCGACAAGTGCCACCGGAATCGCAATCGCAGGAATAATTGTTGAACGGAAGTCCTGAAGGAACACATAAGTCACAAAGAACACAAGAATAAATGCTTCGATAAGAGTCTTGATAACCTCATGAATCGAAGCTTCAAGGAAGTCATTGTTGTTCATCGGGATTGCAAAGTGCAGACCGGCAGGAAGATCTTTAGCAAGAAGGTCAACCTCTTTCTCGCAATCCTTGATAATCTGAGTAGCATTTGATCCGGCTGTCTGGAAAATCATCGCAGAAGTAGCAGGATATCCGTTAAGTCCATTATGGAATCCATACGTTACCTTACCAAGCTCAATATCTGCCACATCTTTCAAATACAGCACTGAACCGTCGGAATTAGCGCTCACTACAATATTACCAAATTCATCAGGAGTGGTAAGACGTCCGCGATATTTGATTGTATATTGGAATGACTGATCACCTTGTTCACCAAACGCACCTGGAGCAGCCTCGACATTCTGCTCTTTCAGTACTGCGGCGATATCTGACGGCATAAGCTTATATTCAGCCATAACGTCGGGCTTCAACCAGACACGCATAGAGTAATCAGCGCCGAACGACATTACATCACCGACACCATTAACGCGCTGAAGCTGAGGAATGACATTGATCTTCATATAATTGTCAATGAAAACCTCGTCATATTCTCCATTATCGCAATATAAACATACACCCATAAGCATTGAAGTCTGACGCTTCTGAGTAAGCACACCTACCTGAGTCACCTCAGCAGGGAGCAAATTGGCGGCCTTAGCAACACGGTTCTGTACATCGACAGCAGCCATATCTGCATTAAAGCCTTGCTTAAAATATACTGAAATGTCCGCAGCACCGGTGTTGGTAGCAGTAGACTCCATATATGTCATACCTTCGGCGCCGTTGATTGCCTCTTCAAGAGGAGCGATTACCGAGTTAAGCACCGCCTGCGCATTGGCACCCGTATAGGTAGTGGACACACGGATTGTAGGAGGTGCCAAGTCGGGATATTGGGTAATTGGAAGTGTGGAAAGACCAATCAGACCCAACAAAACTATAAAAATTGATATTACCGTCGATAGCACCGGACGGTTAATAAATGTATCTAATTTCATGTCCGCTTATTGTTGGAAGACGTTTTTTTGTTGGTTTGAGTCAAAAAAGATCCTATTACTCATTAACCGTTTCAGTCTGAGCAGTCTGCGCGGCAGCATCAACTGGTTGAATTGTTATGCCATCACGTACAGAAGTGCCCACACCTTCAACAGCGATACGCTGCCCAGGCTCAAGTCCCGAAACCACTACAAAGTTCTTTCCATCGGAAATCGGAGATACCTGGATGGGGGTAGCCACAACTTTGTTGCTGTCGTTCACAACATAAGCAAAACGAACATTCTGAATCTCGCTGGTAGCACTCTGAGGAATAAGGATTACCTTCTCGAAAGAATTTGGAATCAGAACAGAACCTGTAGATCCGCTCCGAAGCATTCCGGAAGGATTGTTGAACAGAGCACGTACGGTAGCCGCTCCAGTTGTATTATCTATCACACCGCTTACGGTAGCTACCTTGCCCTTTTCAGAATATACCTCGCCATTTGCCAGACGAAGAGACACCAATGGCATCGAGTTTACAGCTTCATTGAGATTGCGGGATCCATTGTCTGTCATTCCGAGAATATCTTTCTCATTAAGAGAGAAATATGCATATACCTCAGAATTATCGCTGACGGTGGTAAGCGGTTGTACAGAAGATGGAGACGCGAGTGAACCCTCACGGTTGGGGATCGAACCAATCACACCGGTACTCGGGGAAGTCACTACGGTATATGCCAGATTTTTCTGTGCCGACACAAGCTGAGCCTTAGCAGAAGCGAGTTGAGCCTTAGCTTGTTTCAGTTGATTGTCAGCCATCTGCCATTCATATTCACTGATGATATTCTTATCGAAAAGATGACGCTTGTTATCTGCGGTCAACTGAGCTGTGTTTACAGCACTTTCCGCAACACGAACAGCAGCCTGAGCCGCATCAACGGCAGCCTCAAACTGTACCTGGTCAATAGTAAAGAGCACCTGTCCTTTTTGTACCTGCTGCCCTTCGTCGACATGCACTTTCGTGATAAATCCCGTTACCTGTGGACGGATATCAATATCTGTACGTCCCTTTATGGTTACGGGATATGCGCTCTCAAGTTCAGAATTACCATATTCGACTGTCATTGTGGCAATCTGCGGTGCTGACATCTGCATCTGCTGCTGTTGGCCTCCGCCACACGAGGTAAGCACAATTGCAAACCCGGTAATAAGCGAAGTTCCGACTGTTTTTGCGGAATTCAAATTCATAACGTTGCTTTAATACTTATATAAACTTTAATTACTTTTTCTATTGGTTTATAGACAATAAACATCAACTCCCGCATAATATAGGAGCATCGACAATGTATATGACGGATGTATGTACCTATTTTACCTATTATTCACGGTGCAAAGATACTCACACATACAAGATTAAAATATGATATATATCATACCGGTTGGTTAAATTATTTTAAATTGCAGTAAATTACATTACTGACTAAAGTATATCCACACCATTGATTTAACACTACTAAAAACCGAAGTCAAAACGAACACACAGTTCTTTTTTATGAACTCACAGTTTCGCCGAATATTTTCCGCCACGGATACGGTAGAGAGTTTCCTTGGTGATGTTGAGGAATGAAGCAATCTGAGTCATGGTGGCAACATCGGTTATACGCGGATAGCGTCGAAGCACCCATTCATAGCGTTCACGCGCTGACGAGTTGCAAAGAAAGTAAAGTTTCTCCTCAAGATCACCGGCGTATTCATAGAATACGGCATTCAGAAACATCGACCATTCAAGAGGGTTTACATCAGCCACATCGCCCTGTATGATCTCATGTAAATCGCTATGCCTGAATGATACCAACTGTGTATCTTCAAGAAACATCACAGTCATCGACACATCCGTATAGATATTCCTCATCGTATGAGTCATGATGAAATCGTCATCAAAAGCAAATGATAAAGTACATTCCCTCCCCTTGTCTATATAAAATGTACGGGCCGCACCCTTACGGATGTAGAAAGCCGTATTGCGATGATAATTGCTCAGACTTTCAATGCAATATCCCTTCCGCACAGTCTCCTCAACCATGAGTTCGCGCACACGCTCGATGACATCGTCAGGGAAATTGTGGAGTTTTCTTATTATGTCTATAGGATGCGGCATCGGCTAATTTATTCATTGCATGCGCGGGACATATCAAAAGGCATTTTCCTCTCCTCGCAAAGCGTTGACAATGGTAAGAACTATAATCTTTAT
>CANPDS010000063.1 GCA_947573015.1 uncultured Muribaculum sp. | reverse complement strand
CCACCTGGTCCCAAACCAGGTGCGCTACCGGACTGCGCTACGCCCCGAAAAGATGTTGCAAAGGTAGCATCTTTTCCCGGAAGTTTGCAAAAAACGGGCTATAAATTTTACAAACTTCCGGAAAAATAATGCCGTAAGGCCTGATTTTGCCTGATTTCAGCCACAAGATTAATGTTTTTTATCTGTTCTAGGGCAGAGTCAAGCGGTAATATTTATCGGTCGGGAAAGATTTTTTTAAACAAGCTCTAATAAAAAAGTTTGTTTTTACCGATAGGCTGATCTAAGAAAACTGAAGTCAAGATGCTTAGAGCGTGAATGCATTGAAACCGCCGTCAACAATGGCTACGGTGCCGGTGACAAACCGCGATGCTTCCGACATGAGATAGTGTATCGTTCCACAAAGTTCCTCAGCCTGACCCATGCGCCCGAACGGGGTCTGACGCAAAATGTCATTGCCGCGCTCGGTATATGTTCCATCCGGATTGGTCAGGAGTGTGCGGTTCTGCTCGGTAATGAAGAATCCCGGAGCAATGGCGTTGACGCGGATTCCCTCACCGAATTTTTTTGCACATTCTGTAGCCATGTAGGCCGTGAAGTTGGATATGCCGGCCTTGGCGGCGGCATAACCGCATACGCGTGTAAGCGGGCGGAACGCAGCCATGGATGAGAAGTTGATTATCGCGCCCTTGCCCTGTTCGACCATTGGTTTGAGGAATACCTGTGTTGGAATTACAGTTCCGGTAAGGTTAAGGTCGAGCACGCGCTGGAATTGTGCCGGATCAAGGTCGAAGACTGTTTTGTCGGGAGCGATTGTTGCTCCGGGCATGTTGCCTCCGGCCGCATTGAGTAGGGTATCAATGCGGCCATATTTGGCGAGTATGTATGCCAGATTTCCTTCCAGAACCTCGCGGTCCATCACATCGGTCTTGAGGAATTCGATGGTTCCTTTGGCTCCTTCATTTTTGATGGCGGCTTCGGTGTCGGCCACGATCTCTGCTCCTATCTCTTCCTTGCGTCCGAGAATTATTACTTTGGCGCCGTTGAGGGCCAGATATTTTGCGATTGCACGTCCGAGCACTCCGGTACCTCCGGTGATTACTGTGACGTTGGAGTTTATGTCAAAAAGATTGTTCATCATTTTATGTGCTGAGGTATTATTTTTCGGTGTTGATAGTTGCCATGATTCCGCTTACCATGCCGAGCGCGAGCATACGGCCATGGAATGAATAGCCTGCGTTGTAGCCCATTTTCTCGTCGCCGAGCATCAGTGGGGCGTGGTCCACACGCATCGGCACATCAGGATTTACATGGCTGAATGTGCGTATCACATCGATAAGTCGTGGATCAAGATGGGACGACTCCTTGAAGTCGCCGTCGGGCATCACCTGGCATATGCGGAAGTGGGCGAAGTGCGTGCGGTCGGCATATTTGCGTGCGAGATCGCATACATCGTTGTGGGCGCCGGCCGAGAGCGAGCCTGCACAGAATGTCAGGCCGTTGTGGCGGTTGGGCACAGCATCGAGGAACCAACGGATATCTTCATCGCATGTGACGATACGCGGTAGGCCGAGCACAGGCTTGGGGGGATCGTCGGGATGCACGCACATGTTCATGCCATATTCATCGCAAACAGGCATTATGGCTTCGAGGAAGTACTTCATGTTGGCGCGCAGCTGGTCTTTGTCGATTCCCTCGTAGAGTTTCAGCAGATCGCGGAATTTTCCTACCGGGTCGAAATCGCCTTCCGAGAAGTTTCCACTTACGAATCCCTGCGTCTTTATGATTATGTTTTCAATGAGTTTCTTCTCTGCCTCGGGTGAAAGGGTTCCCATGGCTTCCATGCGGCTGAGCACATCGGCTGGATAATCTGCACGTGCGCCATCGCGTTTTAATATATTTATGTCGAAATAGGCAAATTCGGCATTGTTGAAGTAGAGATTGGAGGTGCCGTCGGGGTTGGGATATTCCAGATCGGTACGTGCCCAGTCGAGGATGGGCATAAAGTTATAGCATATGGTATGGATGCCTTCCTTGCCGAGATTCCTGAGGCTTTCCTTGTAGATCTCTATCTGTTCGTCGCGGTCGGGGCCTGCATATTTTATGGTCTCGGTGACTGGGAGCGACTCAACCACGCTCCATCGCAATCCATGGCTTTCGATATATTCGCGCAATTCACGTATGGCATCGCGTGTCCATACCTGTCCAAGGGGTACATTGTGGAGTGCGGTGACAATGCCTTCTACTCCAATTTGGCGGAGCATGTCGAGAGTAATAGGGTCATTAGGCCCAAACCAACGCCAGGTTTTTTCCATATCTTCAATATTAATTAATCGGTTCAACTGTGATTGCAAATGTAAGAAAAATTCAGCAATCTGTTTTACCGTCTACATATAATCATAGACGCATAAATTGCCGGATAACTACAGGTGGTGTTAAGTAATTACTGTGAAAGTTTACGCGACATCTCCACTCCCGGAGCTATGGATAGGGGCAGGGCGGTCTCGCGGCTGAGGGAAGCGGTGATGTAGCGCACATGCAACGGTCGTCCCGCCGGTCGCAGGCAATCGATACGGCCTACGGCAACAACAGGTTCTACAAGGTAGTATCCGCTGCCGGGAGTGATGCGCTCCTCGATGGTTATGTCGGTGCCTTTTACGGTAACAGCCAGACTTACAGCCCCACGGTCGGTGAGTAGGCCTCCGAAGCCGCTGCGCCCGACCTCCACACTCATGTCGTCAAGCACTCTCAGGCGCAGTGACGGGGTAGGGTCATCATTTATTTCGGCAAAGGGTGGCGATTGGATTATGTCGCAGGCATATAGATATGTCATCACATGCCCGGTGCTTGCCGGCTTGATGGCTGTGGCGAGCACTGCCGCCGCAACAATCAGGAGCATTATGCATATCTCCACTCCTCCAATCGCTGTCCATAGTGTTATCATCATTCCAAAGTTACGGTATTTTCTGAAACTTATTGATAAATCTAATTGTTAAACTTCAAAAGCGGCGTCGGACAGCCTCGCTGCCCCGACTCTTATATTGTCTATAACAACTTCCATCAACATGATCACCAATCTCATTCCCACTCATACGCTTGCCACATGGCTCATGCAGGCCGTTGACACGTTGCTCGTCGGACTTGGCATACAGAAGTCAAGCACTGTCGAAGAAATTATCTATACAGTAATAATTCTCGGAGTGGCTCTTTTGATCGGCTGGGCTATCAGGAAACTGGTGGTACTGATTGTAAATCAATGGATGGGACACTATAAGTCGGAGTTTATCAACGACATGGTCCACTTTAAGGTGGTGAGCCGCAGCAGCCATATTATCCCTCCGCTGGTGTTCCTCGGTCTGGTGCCTGTAGCTTTTGAGACCGACCCGAAGACACTCCATCATATCGAGGCGCTGGTCATCATATATTTTCTGGCAGTGCTGGGATGGTCGATATGCTCGCTGTTTGAGATAATATGGATGGCCTACAACCGCCACGACAATACCAAGAATCTGCCGTTGAAGGGTATTCTTAATGTCGCCAAGGGGCTTGTGTGGATAGTGATAGTGATAGTGATCATATCAATCATACTTGATAAGTCGCCGCTGGCGCTGCTTACCGGACTTGGTGCGTTTGCCGCTGCGCTGATGCTTATATTCAAGGACTCCATACTTGGTTTTGTAGCTGGCATACAGCTGTCTACCAACGATATGCTTCATGTCGGCGACTGGATTGTTGTGCCGAAGACAATTGCCAACGGTATTGTCACAGATGTGTCGCTCACTGCCGTGAAGATACGCAACTGGGACAATACTACCGTTACCATGCCGCCATATACGCTCGTGCAGCAGGGATTTCAGAACTGGGCGTATATGTCGAGGCGTGGGCGTAGGCAGATAGAGCGTTCTGTACTTATCGATGTCACCACGGTAGCCCCGGCTTCTCCCGAATTGCTTGAATATTGCAAGACACTCCCTTATATGGGCGATTATATCGCTGAGATGCAGAAGCTTGAGGCTGAAGGAAAGGCAACGGTGACTGTCGGCGAAAATATTCCGGTCAATGGATCGCTCGCCACAAATCTCGGTCTGTTCCGTGCTTATGTGGGTCTGTATGTGAACCATCATCCTTATGTGGCGCAGGGTGAGGGTCCTGGCACGCTATGTATGGTGCGATTGCTTGAACAGACACCACAGGGCATACCTCTGCAGCTGTTCTGTTATCTCAACACCGTGCAATGGGTGCAGTATGAAGGGATATCCAACGATATATTCGAGCATATAATTGCCGCTGCTCCTGCATTCGGACTATCGGCATTCAGCTCACCTACCGGCAGGGATGTGGTCAATATCGCCAATCCGTCGCCCAAGGCAATGCCATATTACGGCAACATGCCGCTGACATCAGAGGCTTATGATCCGACTACAAACTATATGGTGCCGCCTAACACATCGGGCGATCCCGGATGTGCATTCTCTACCGAGACGGTGTACCCCTCCGGCATGCCAAAAAGTGCGGGTATGGACCCGCAGGTGATGGGAGCTGCCTTTGGCAGTGCGCCTGCAAAGGCAGCTTCATCGGGGACTGAAGCTACCTCTTCCACAGGTGGCGCGGCATCTTCTGACGCTTCTGCGGCCAAGTAGGTGCGGTCGGCTGTGGAAGTGACGGGCATATCACCGTCGGATTGTGTGATGCCATCATGTCCGTTCTCCATCATTTCAAGGCGTAGTCTTTCTTTCTCCTCACGGCGTTGGCGACGTCGTTGGCGGGCACGTTCATTGCGGGCTTTGCGCTGGTCGATCTGCGCTTTGATCAGCATCCAGACGCCCATCACCGGGAGCTGGATAAATTCATCGGTGGGATCGTATCCGGTCTCGATATACTTGCGTATCAGATCTTTGACATACTGTGTGTTTATGTCAAACCATGCCATGTAGTCAATGGCTTTCTCCCATTCGAGGTCAAATTTGTATCTTGGTGTTTTCATAATAAAAAGATTGTTTAACGAGATATAAGTCATGGTTTACACTGCAAAGATACAATGTATGGTTGTAACGACCAAATATTTTTTGAGAAAAATATGGTTATGAATGTGATACCGACTGTAGGTAGATTGCGGATTCGGGGCCGAGGTTGAATATCAGGTCGAGAATAGAAAGGCCTGTGGTGAATCCGAATCTGTCGGC
Organism: uncultured Muribaculum sp.; assembly: GCA_947573015.1. GTDB lineage: Bacteria > Bacteroidota > Bacteroidia > Bacteroidales > Muribaculaceae > Muribaculum. The sequence continues at coordinate 5,194 of CANPDS010000063.1, read as the reverse complement.
CCATAGCTGATAGTATGGTATATCGACCTGTTGGGGATGAATTGGCAGGGCATCGGATGGGATATCCGTAGCGCTCTCTGCGAGTATGTGGGTGTTGGGATCTATCCCGAGTGCGTTGAGGCAGAATTTGTGTATACCCATGTCAAGGTCGACAAGGCGCTCGGTAGTGCCTGCAAACCAAGGATGCAGATCGTCGGCATAATACTCAAAGAATGGAGTGCGCCCGTATGCAGCCTCAAGTGCGCCCCAATGTACATGCCACCAGTCGCCATGTGTGCTCACTTTTACATCGGCAATGCGTGTCGAGTGCCATTCCTGAGGTTTCTGTAGGGGCACAGTGAGTCGTTGCACCCCGTTTGGGCCTTCTATCTCACACCGGTGCAGCGTCTTCTCGCGCTTGTTGTAGCGGCCTGACGCATCGATAATCACATGGTCATAGCTCACCATTGCGGCATATAGCGCGACGCTACCGCAATATGTCGGCGACACGATTGCGGTAGCGGAAGGATTTACAATAAGGGGATTTTCGCTCACTGCTTGTCTGGATTAGCTGTGCGGAATATGCGGTTCCAACGGATCTTGCCGTTGAAAAGGCTCTTGTCCTTGTCGAAAGATATGAGCACCCTCCAGGGCTTGCCTACGATGTGGTCCTCGGGCACGAATCCCCAGAATCGGGAGTCGGAGGAGTTGTCGCGGTTGTCGCCCATCATGAAGTAGTAGTCCATGGCGAATGTGTAGGTCTCGGCAGGTTTGCCGTCGATGTACACCACGCCATCGCGTATGTAGGCATCGGAATGACCCTCGTAGTTGCGTATCACGCGTTCGTATATAGGCCATGTGGATGCGTTGAGTTTTATGGAGGATCCTTTCTTCGGTATCCACACCTCGCCATAGTTTCCTACGGTCCAACCGTGGTCAACTGTTTCAGGGAACAGGCGTATGGGATATGACGGAGCTTTGATGATGCATGCCAGATCGGGATTTGCTTTCAGCTTCTCGACCATGGCTGCGGTGAGGGGCGACACATAAATGGGTGGCACGCGTCCGTCGGGAGCTATGTAGAATCCGTTGAGTTCCACGGCGCTCATGTCGGCAGGGCTGAGTTCCATTGTGTAGCGGTCCTCGGCGCTTACGCCAAGCTCTTCCCAGTCGCGTTCTGTCAAGCCGCCGTTGCGGAATTGATACAGATAGTTGAACTGTACGTTCTCTGGAAATTCGAGCGGCTCTCCATTGATATATATTGTGTCGTTCACGATCTTAAGCCGTTCGCCCGGCAGGCCGATAGCACGCTTCACATAGTTCTGGCGCCGGTCGACGGGCACATATATCACGTCGCCAAACACCTCCTTGTTGGTGTTGACGGCGTTGCGGCCATATTGCTGTACAAGATCGTAGTATGTCTGCGCCGACTCCATGAATTTTGTGGTGACAGTGTCGCCTTTTGGGAAGTTGAACACGACGATGTCGCCGCGCTCCACGTTGCCAAGACCTTTCAGTCTGCGGTATTCCCATTTCGGCCACTCAGTGTAGCTCTTTGTGTCGATGATCGGCATCCGGTTCTGTACCAGTGGGAAGTGTACCGGAGTCATGGGCACACGTGGGCCGTATGCCATCTTGTTGACCCACAGATAGTCGCCGACGAGAAGCGTCTTCTCCAGAGAAGATGATGGTATGGCGTAGTTCTGCCCTACGAAAGTGAAAATGAAGTATACCAGTATAAGTGCATATACTATTGCATCGACCCAGCTCATCACGGCACGTACTACGGACGACTTGCTGTTTTTCCACCATGTGAATGGAATGAAGCCTGTGATATAGATATCGAAAAGGAGCAGCAGGAATATGAGCACCCACCAGCTGCCGAGCCATGCTACCCAGGCTATGAATATGAGCGATACGATGATGAATCTTATCCATCTTGTAGGGCGGGTGGCCCGTATGCGTTCTTTCAGTTCTTCACTGAAAGGGCGTTTCGTTTTGTTGTCAGCCATTATGGTTGTTTATTTTGTAAAGTAAGTCGCGACAGTATCGAATTAAACTTATTTCAAGACTTACTTAAGTCGAGAAGTTCCGGGCGGGCTACAAGAGAATGCATCAGCTCGTCCATTGTCAGCCATCCGCGTCGTCCGGCGGTCCATTCGGCGGCGATTACCGCTCCGAGGGCGAATCCTTCACGGGAATGGGCGCGATGTTCGATAGTGATGGTGTCAACGGTGCTGTCCCAGCGTATTATATGGGTGCCGGGCACCTCTCCTTCGCGTTTGTGGGCTATGAGCATGTGGTTGGCGTTTGCTTCGGAGGAGTCTTCGGTCCAGCCGGTTATGGCTGGGTCGGCTTCCGATATGCCGTTGGCGAGGGTTATTGCCGTGCCGCTCGGATGGTCGAGCTTATGGATGTGGTGTATCTCCTCCATTGAGGGGGTATATTGGGGGAACCCACCCATTATCGAGGCCAGATATTTGTTGAGGGCAAAGAATATGTTGACTCCCAGTGAGAAGTTTGATGTCCAGAAAAGTGTACCTTCCCCGTTGTCGCACAGCTCTTTTATCGCCGGCATGTCGGCAGTCCATCCTGTTGTGCCTGAAACCACGGGCACACCTTTGGCGAAAGCGCGGCGATAGTTGTCGACAGCAGTCATCGGGGTTGTGAACTCAATGGCCACGTCGGCATCGGCAAACGCCTCGGAGTCAAAATCGTCCTGATTGTCGGCATCGATACGGCACACGATCGAATGTCCGCGGCTGAGCGCTATTTTTTCTATGGCACGGCCCATTTTGCCGTACCCTATGAGTGCGATCTTCATTTTTATTGAACTATTTGTAAGACAAACGTACAAAAATAGGAAAAAAACATAGTATTTGCAAATGCGTATGTATGGTGTTGACAAGCAATTCAATTCCGGATAATGTAGACCTATGGATGCTTACGGAATGAAATTAATACGTTAAATTTTGTATTAACCTTTGTTAACCAAAAATTTCGATACGAAACATTAGGAATTTGTGTTAATAAGATTTAACTTTGTGTATTCTGATGAAAAAACTAACCGAAAGAACCTTAAAAAGTGGGGCATTGGAATGAAATGATATATATATTACCATGTCAATAGCTTACACTTCATGAGATAATATAAATGATTCTAATTAGAATTAACTTAAATTAACCTTAAAATATGAATACTATCAAGAAGTATCTGATATGGACCGCTGTGTCTGTATTATTACCTCTCATGGCTGCGAATTGCTCATCTGACGATGACATTGCCACGTACAGCAGTTCTCCGTCTGTTGCATTTTCTATACCTGCGAAAATCGACATTCTTGCCGGGGGCGAATACACCTTTACAGTCAAGAATGCCGTAGTACCCACTACTTCCGACTACTTTATGCTTGAGGCTTCGAATGGAGTGCTCTATCTTTCCCCTATTGTCGGCGTTACCGACGACACATTCACTGTAAAATTCAATGAAAAAGTCACCGGCGGCTCCTATCATGCCTATGTCAAGCAAGGCGACCGCCGTTTGCCCCTCGGAGCGCTGTCAATATCCATAGTGGAGAGCATTATCGAACCTGATGCCGACGCTACGATCTATGGTCTTGTGTCCACTTCGGAAGGTGGAGTGAAGGGTGTCGTTGTCTCCGATGGTGTCGAGGTTGTCACTACCGATGAGAATGGTGTGTACAACATCAAGTCGAAAAAGGAGCTCGGCTATGTGTTCATCTCCGTACCTTCGGGCTATGAGGCTGAGGCTGATGGTGTGCTCCCGGTCATGTACCGTCACACTTCACTGTCGGCTACCACTGTCGAGCGCTCCGACTTCAAGTTGACAAAGGTCGATGGGCAGGACAAGTATAAGGTGTTCTTCCTCGGCGACATGCACCTTGCTGCCCGCACCAACGATGCCAATCAGTTCAAGGAATTTACCGCAGACTTCAACAACTACCGCACCAACCATGCAGGCGAGAAGATGTATGCCATCACACTCGGCGACATGACTTGGGATACCTATTGGTACGACAACAAGTATGAGCTTACCGACTACGTAAAGACCATCAACGAGCAGGTGAAGGGTATCCAGATATTCCACACCATGGGCAACCATGACTACGACTACAAGGCATTCAACGATTTCGACGCCTCGCTTCAATACCGCACCAGCATATCGCCCACCTACTACTCATTTAATATAGGTAAGATCCACTATGTGGTGCTTGACGACATCGACTGCGACGAATACGACGGAACAAAGAGCCGCAACTACAAGAAAAACCTTTCCGACGAGCAGCTCGCATGGCTTGACAAAGATCTGTCATACGTGAGCAAGTCGACTCCGCTTATCATCACGGCGCATGCCCCATTCTTCCGTCCGACAGAAACAGGTGGCTACAAGTATGATCATGATACCCCCAGCACCGACCGTCTGCTCAACCTCCTCGACGGCTACAAAGTGCACTTCGTCACCGGCCATACACATATGAATTATAATGTTCCCTCATCGGCATCTGTAACCGGTGGACGCGACATCATGGAGCACAATGTGGCAGCCATATGCGCCTCATGGTGGTGGTCGGGCTATCTCACTCCCGGACTCCATCTGTCTACCGACGGCACTCCCGGCGGTTATGCCATCTGGGACATCAACGGCACTGACATCAAGTGGCTCTACAAGGGCACCGGACTGAGCGAGAGCACCCAGTTCCGCTCATACGACCTCAACCAGGTGTCGTTCAGTGCCGCCGACGTTCCCGAAATGACAAATCCGTCTGCCACTGTATCGAAAGAGCTTAATAAATATATACAGGCCTAGCCCTCCAATTCCAACAATGAGGTGCTCATCAATGTATGGAACTGGGATCCGACATGGACAGTTACTGTCACCACTCCAAGCGGACAGGAACTTTCAGTGACACAGGTAGGCGCGTATGATCCGCTGCATGTGGCCGCGCTTACCATGAAGCGTTTAAACAAGGCCAATCTTACCAGCGTGCCAAGCTTCCTCACGGAGTATTTCGTCCACTTCTTCAAGGTCAAGGCTCCCGATGCCACTTCCACCCTCACGATCACTGTCAAGGATGGCTTCGGCAATACATGGACCGAGACCATGACGCGTCCGAAAGCATTCTCCATCAAAGAGTATATCTCCTCCAAATGAATTTTGACAATAAATTAACCCTACATCTAATATGAAACAAGC
>CANPDS010000062.1 GCA_947573015.1 uncultured Muribaculum sp. | reverse complement strand
TCAACGCACACTTCATGGGTGAATGTACAGAGGTAGGTATGTACCTCGCAATGTCGCGTCAGGCCGATCGCGAAGGCTATCCTGAAGTAGCTGAGGCTTTCAAGCGCTACGCTTTTGAGGAGGCTGAGCATGCTGCAAAGTTTGCCGAACTCCTCGGCGAGATGGTATGGGACACCAAGACCAACCTTGAGAAGCGCATGGCTGCTGAGGCCGGTGCAAACGCCGACAAGATGCGTATCGCCAAGCGTGCCAAGGAACTCAACCTCGACGCTATCCACGACACTGTTCACGAAATGGCTAAGGACGAAGCCCGTCATGGCCAGGGATTCCAGGGTCTCTACAACCGCTTCTTCAAGAAGTAATTACCCGAATCCATACTAAAATACAAAATAGGCTGTCGGAATTTCTTATCCGACAGCCTATTTTGTATATCAATAATGGTGGAAGAAACAGTGCGCCAACTCTGGCTTGACTGACATCTCTTCATAGACGCTGTTGCCAACATCCTGCTGTAGACTGGGGCATCACAGCCGGTGCTGAAGAAGACAGTGATCAAACAAGCTCTAAAGTGTTGTATTACCTTACTCTATATGATACTGCCCTTTGCCACGCGTGGCACATCCATACTCCACCGCATGACGCGGACACCTGTGGTAGCATGCCAGACACATCGTGCAGTCGCGCCCCCAGCAGGGTGCGCCATCAACAATTGTTATATTCCCCATCGGACATACATGCGCACAAAGGCCGCAACCATTGCATCGCTTATAGTCATTCTTGAACCATCGCGGCGACATCAAAAACACGTTGAACAGCGGACGCAACACATGGCTCTTCAGCCACGGCATGGACCCCGGTGTGACGCGCCGCATGCCGTCGGCACGGTGGTCGGCAATGCGACTGGCTATAAAGGCTATATCTCCACCCGCCATAGTCAACTTCTTGTCGACAAGCGCTTTGTTGTCGACATCAAATCCAGGCAGACACACATATGTGTTGGGCATCTGCACGGAGAATACGCCCCCTACACGCCACCCACGGTGGCGTATCATTCTGGCCCACCGCCTGTCGGTGAGCCCGATATCATCGCCGCATGTCGCCACCATGTGATGCACCGACGGTGGTGTGTCGGGCTTTGTGCATTGGGCGGCGCCCACGGCATTTATAAACTTTTCGACCACCTTGGGCACTCCCCACGCATGCACAGGAAACACCCACAAATTCGGCCGGTCGGTATCCGGCTCCGGGAGCGACTCCGCATTGTCGAGCGATTCGTTAGTGATATGTGTAATGGGCTGGTTGAGGCGTTCTGAAAATTTCTTCGCTACGGCCAGTGAATTGCCCTGTCCTGAAAAACAGTATATCATTGCCTTAGCGTATGGTTACCTGAGTGGCGCCGAATCCATATTCGCGGAACGAGGCGTCCTGCACATCACAGCTCTTATATTTATAGGTCAGCTCCTTGAGCAGAGCCTTGCGCAGCACGCCTTCACCCTTGCCATGGATAAACACTATCTTGCGCCCCTTATTGCGCAGATTCTCTTCCATCACACGGTTAAACTCGCGCAGCTGCACCTGAAGCATATCGGCATTGTCGAGTCCGGAAGTGGTGTCGAGCAATTCGCTGATATGCAGGTCGATCACCAGAGGTTCATTGCTGCTTTTTGTCTGTTCGTTACGGCTTACGCGGCGTGGCTGTGGGCGCATATCGGCATTGCGCTTTGAGCGCATCGCATCCTCCAGCCGCCCTGAATCGACTGCTATAGGGCGTTGGGGCACATCGTTGCGGGTCACGTCGATAGCTATCACCGGTGTGTCGAAATACACATTATCGCGGAAGCAATGGAGTTTGAAGAATTTCGTGGTGTCAAGCGAATGCTCCACGGCCACGGGCGATTTCAGGCGGAACTCACGTCCCGGCTTGTAGGCTACATACTGTATGCTCACGCGGTCCATAGCGCCAAGATCGTCGCGTGTGATGTGCTGCACCGGCACCTGCATGTGCGGCTCGATCGGCTCGGCGAAGCGCAGCGTCCATCCATTGTCGCTGTCTGCACGGGTGAGATAGGTGAGAAAAAGCGTGTAGTTTGAGTCGTTGACCACGTATGCATCGTATTCAGTGGTGTTGAGATGCTTCGGCTCCTCTGCCTCGAAGGCGAGTACGATATTTAGCTTCTCGCCCTCGGGAGTGTCGTCAGGATCTGGTGCCGCCACAGGTTTAGGCGAAATGCTTCCCATCCCGGCAAACCCGGCTTCAGGAGCGGCGCCACTATGTTGCTTCATCACCTTTGCCGTAGGATCGTATACGGGTTTCTCTTTCGATGGTGCTTTCTCTTTCCCCTTGTTAAGTTCCTTTTCCCACCAGCGTTCTGTGTTTCCGCCGGCCTGGGCCGGTGTGCTGTTTTTTGCAGCGCGTGGCGATGCACCCTGTGGCTGTGCCGGAGTTACCACCACACATTCGCGCAGCAGCACCGGTGTCTCAAATCCATCTTCATCCACGTAGGCCATCTGACCCTCAATTCTTACTATACGGCCACCACCCACTGAGTTGAGGTAGCGCACCATATCTCCTATCTGTGCCATATTTATTGATTTCGTATTAATGTACTTTAAACCAGTCTGTCGGACGGCTATCTGTCGCCCCAGTGCATCCGGCATGGTGCGCTGTAGTAGAGTGATTACTTTATGCAAATATACGGATAAGTCGAGTGCAATGCCAAATTTATTTGAGCATTGCTCCCGACTTATCGTAGGGACGCACCTTGGCGCGTCCGCCTCCACTATTTTCAATGGTCGCGCGTCACGCCTCCACTATCTGTTGAGCGGTAAAAGCGTCACAACTATCCGGTTTACGTCAGCGCACTATGATTTTTTTACCTTTTGAGATATAGATGCCAGGAGTAAGTTTTTCACCATCGACTATTATGCCGGTAATGGTGTAAATAGGCGAATATTCTATTGTATCAATATCATAAGTATTGTCGATTCCTGTTGTCTCATCAAGATAGAATCGATCTATATTACCGGCAATCGCTGAACTCAACGGCAGATACACTCCATCGGCTGGGCATAGGGACGTATTATTGATAAGTTCAAAGCAATACGGTTCACTGTCGTTTAACATATAGTAGCGATCACCACCCTCGAATGGAGTCTCAAATTCAGAACCATGCAACAGATTTGTTGCCGGTGGAGCAGCGGTAGCAGCCGGGTTGATGAATGGATAATGCTTGTCACCACTTGTAGCACAACGTACAAGCACCGGGGTGGAAGCCGGAAGTGTGGAGCCGGAGGGGAACTCCGAAAAGTCATAGTCGATTACATTGCCTGAGATGCCGGTCACACTTGCTGCCTCAATGCCTTCGGGGAGTGTTACTGAGGTGGCCGCATAGTATGTGGTGAGTGGGGCACTTGTCAATACGGGAATACCGGTCACACCGTCTGGTATGGAGGTGATATCCTTGTAGCAGAAGGCTTGGGTATCTTCGTCTAAAATTGATATGTCGGATGTGGTGGCTGGCCATTCGCCACCTCGTTGCTCAAACACTACACATTTTATTCCCTCTTTTGAACTTTCATGCCCGAATGCGCTTTCTCCAATCGATGTAACGGTGGAGGGCACGCGTAGCAGCTCTATACCCGAACAATTCATAAAGGCTTTCGGCTCGATTGTGGTCAGGGTAGAAGGAAGTGAAAGGTGCTTCACGTTAGTGTATCCGTTGAGTGCGTTTCTGACTATCGAGGATGTGCCTTCTGGATATATGATTTCTGTGGCATTGATGTTCGTCAGCATTTTTTGAGGGAGATACTGAAGTGTCTGCGATGGCGAAAGTGTAACCTTCACCGACGTGCTGCTGACATTCTGTACAACGTTGGGATAAAATGTATATAGGGCTTCCAGTCCGGATAGATCAAGCTCGGTCAGCGCAGTATTTGCGAAAGTATATTGGGGTATTACTGAGAGGTTGACGTTACCTTTTTCAAATACAGCTTTGGTGAGCGATTTGCATCCGTTGAAATTACTGTTTCCACCCATAGAGGTTAAACGTGCCGGTAGAGATATCTCCTCAAGAGATGTGCATCCATAGAACACCCATTCACCGATAGTTAGAGGGACCTCTCCGGGTATAAACGTTACTGACCGCAAGGAAGTGGCATCCTTGAAAGCATTGTTCCCGATGTTGGTGATGGCCGATGGGATTGTCACAGAGGTCAATGTTGTGGCGCCGGAAAATGCATTTTCTTTTATAGAAGTCACTGGTATGCCGTAAAGTTCCGATGGAATATCCGCAGTAATGATGCCATCGGAAAATCCTGATACAATCAGATATTTGCTGTCATCACTCATTGTGTAGAGTACATTCGCATTTTCTACGGTCTGTGCCGCACATGGTGTGAATATTGATGCAGAAATTAATCCGGTAATGATAATTGGAGATAAATGTTTTAATTGCATGTACTTTAATTTTATTGATATGATTGTGTTTGTGGCCACATAAGTGATGACACAATTTCTATCGCATAGTACCGCAATAAAAGTATGTTATAAAACACCTCCCGACATACTCTGCTGGATGCCGGGAGGTGAAGTTATGATCGGATGTCTTTATTTATCCTGGGGTGTGGCCCACCGGATTATGTTGCCGAATAGCTTGCGGGCAACCTCGGCTGAGGGTTCGGGTGAGTTGAGGGCTTCGGTGATGCGCAGTGTGGAGTAGAGCACGCGTCCTTTGCCGCACTGTGTCTCGCCCATGGCTGTGCCGAGATGGAACGGCCATGAACGGTAGCATCCCATGATCATGTTTTCCTTGTCGATCTTGAATCCGAGACGCCGGTTGCCATCCTTTACGACCTCCTGATAGGGCCAGTTCATGGCGGTGTTGGCAGGGAGTCCGGCCAGCACGGGATGTGAGGTAGCGAAATGCACACCTCCCACCCAGTCGGTGCCTACTGTGAACAGACTGTTGTAGCCTATTCCTGCCGTGGGGTTGAGAAATTCCATCCACGACTCCGGTGAGCGGAGCAGCAGCAGGGTGGTGCCGTCGGTCATGGTGCGGTCAACGATCGATTCGGGAGCTATGGCGGATGTGCCCGGTTCGGTCCATACAAGATGGATCATTCCGTCGGGCTTCGTCTGGCGATACTGCACCATCAGATGCACTTTTTCACCCTTCTTGAAGTAGAACGGAGAGGTGACGGTCATATCCTTGTTGTTGCCCCAGCTGTCGGCGATACGCTGGCCGTTGACTTCCATGCGCACACCTCGGTCGGTGCGCACGCCAAGCAGATAGTTGCCATCGGCAGGAGCCACGAGGTGGCCCTCCCATATAGCCGAGAATTCCTGATTGGCGGGGATGAGCGGATCGGGCTGTGCGCCACCCACAAACTGTCGGTCGATACAGTTGTCGCCTACAGTTCCGGCAGGGGCGCTTATGTCATTGTCCTTGAACCATGTGAGTTGAAATGCCGGTCCGTTGGCGTTGTCGTAATGCTTGGCGGGGATTGGTGTAGCCTCGTCGAGTGCCGGGCGTGTCACGATAAGCCAGTCGAGTTTACCCATCGACGGATTGTAGACTGGCAGTTCACGGCCGGTCATCTTCTTGTAGTATTGTGCCACGGGATCATCGGTCTCTCCATAGATTGCACCGTTACCGGGCAGTAGGGCATGGTCATCGCTTATGCCGAGCACCTCCTCGTAACCCTTGGCAACGACATTGCCTTTGGCATCGGTAAGGGAGGCTGTGATGGTGTACATGCCACCGTCGCCCTCGATCTCTACAGGCTGAGCCTCAAAGAGGAGTTGACCGAGACGGTCGCCACCCTCCACGTTGACTTGGCGTGTGAACATCCGTTTTACACTTCCGTCGGGTGACTGCCGCGATATGTTGAGGGTGTAGGCACCGCGCAGATCGACCTCGTTGACTATGTGGAAGTCAACGTCGACCTTTCCGGGAAGGCTGACAAACTGGCTGTGGGGCGACACGGCCACATAGAGCGGCTGTGTGAAGCGTGCTATGGTGTTGAGGTTGCCCTTGCAGTTGCGGTAGTTGTCGACCACTCCTGAATGGTTATCATAGGGCATTGATTCCCAGCCATTGATTACGTAGACGTCGCCTATATCCTCCATGCGCATCGACTGGATGCGGCGTCCCTGATGGTAGAGTTGTATGTCGCCCATGGAGCGTGTGAGCGAATCAAGGTTGCCGAAAGAGGCAGCCAGATTCTTGCGGTTGAAGAAGTCGGTGAATTCCTTGGTCTGCGCACGCCAGAATGCACCGTCCCAGCCGTCGACGCCGGTTGAGTCGATGCTCCGCGATATGAGTGCCAGGCGTGGAGGTGTGGAGATGGCACCCTCTTCACCGCGCATGTACACTTCGGTATGGTTGTCGGTAAACATGCGCTGGTCGCGGCGGTTGCGGTAGTAGCTGTCCTCCCATGTGGCCGGACCGCCTGCGCGGTGGTTGTCATACCATCCGCGGAAGTAGGGTGTGGGGTCGAAAGGACGCATGTGGAATTTGGAGTCCTCCTCGGCCTTTTCGGTCGAGGCCCAGCCTGAAGTGAGCGTCATCACGCGCGATGGATCGATGGCGTGGGCCAGCACAAGGTCGTCGCGGCGTTTGGCCATAAGGGCTGTGTCGGCGGCGCGTACTCCGCCAAGTTCGTTGATGAGGTTGTAGATGACAAGGCTGGGATGCGAGCGGTCGCGCTTCACCATGCGCTGTAGCTTGGTGTTGACGATGGTGCGGATGAATGGGTCGTGGTCGGCCGAATGGAAACTTCCCGGTTCTTCATAATAGAGGATACCCATTGAGTCGGCTTGTTCGAGCACTACGGGCGAACCGATCGACCTGTGGAAGTTGAGCATGTTGAGGCCCATCGACTGTGCGGTGGCTATCTGCTTGCGGGCCATTTCGGGCGTAGCGTGCAGACCTGTTGCCGGCCAATATCCCCAGCTGATGGCTGAGCGTAGCATCATGCGGCGTCCGTTAAGGCGGAGCACCGCCTCGTGTCACCTCATTATCGCCTGGCTGTAGGGTCACTTTGCTGCTACCGGTGGCGATTGCCTTTGCTCCGGGCTGCTCCTTGGGAGTGACGGTGTATGCTACGGTGCGCTCCACGGCTTTTTTGCCGGCATTTTTTACAGTAACGATAGCCTTGGCCTGTGTGGCTACCGGCTGATTCTGCATGTAGATGTCGTCGATGTATACCGGATCAACCACATCGAGTTTCACTCGGCCGATGAGACCGCTGAATGAGCGCGAGGGGGGTATCTTGTAATCGCCCCATTGCATCTGGGTGAAATCCTGCCAGTGGAAATTGCCGCCGGTGTTGGTAACGCGTACGGCGAGGGTCTGTGGAGTGCCGAATTTTACTGCATCGGTGATGTCAGCGTCAAATGGCGATTCGCCTACTATGTCATAGCCTACGAGCTTACCGTCGAGATATACCTCGGCACGCATACGCACCGATTCGAAGCGCAATATAGCGCGTTTCCCTTTGAGCGATTCCGGAAGGTTGACAGTGGTAAACCACCAGCTCACACCATTGAAATCGTCGGGCGACGGACGCGACGATGTTGTGAGATACTCCTCTACTGTGCCAGGCACGCTTACATCGATGGCATTGGCGGCTGAGAGGACATTCCATCCTCCGGTAGGAGGGTTGACTGGCAATCGGGTGAGATCCTTAGCCTCTTCGGGCAGGTAAAGGCGGTCGTGCTGCCATGTGGCGGCAGTGTCGCGCATCATGTGCCACTGAGGTCCGTTTAGGGGCAACGTGTAGCGTGGCGAGCCTGCGGAGTGTGTTCCACGCGAGGTCTTGCCGGCGCTTACTCCGGCAGGCATAAGCAACAGCGAAGCCATGGCCAGAGTAATGGTCTTGATTGTTGTCATAGTGATAATAATTGTTTCGTTAACTGATTTATACAAAGTTAATCATAATATGGCGTAACGCCAAATCAAGGGCTGATAAAATGGATTTAAGCTCTTCATAGCTCTCTGTGTAAGAGTGCTCATAGATCTCGGAGTACCCCGATGGCTCTGAAAGTCTTGGGGTTGCTAAAAAAAATCAGCGGGTCCGTAAATTTTACGGACCCGCTGCTGTGGGTTGTATTTGTTGCTTGGCGGATGCCGACGGCATCAACCAACGGGAATATCTTACTTAAGAGCGGTCTTAACCTGATCGTTGGGAACCATCTCTTCCTTGAAGACGTATGCGCCTGTCTTAGGTGATTTTTCCATCTTGATCACCTTGCTGTAGGTACGTCCTTCACCTTTCTGCAGTGATGCAACGGTTTTCTTTGCCATATCTTGGAGATGTTAAGTGCTTATTTGATTTCTTTGTGGACAGTCATGCGCTTAAGGATGGGGTTGTATTTCTTAAGCTCCAGACGTTCAGTGGTGTTCTTGCGGTTCTTGGTAGTGATGTAGCGGGAGGTGCCGGGCATGCCGCTGGCCTTGTGCTCGGTGCATTCGAGGATCACCTGTACGCGATTACCTTTAGCTTTCTTTGCCATAGCTTAGTCTATAAATTTGATGTCTTTACCAGTTAAATAACCCTTCTCGGCTGCCTGCTGCATTGCTGCGTTAAGACCGAGCTTGTTGATGGTGCGGAGACCGGCTGCGCTGATGGTCAGGCGAATCCATGCGTCCTGTTCTACCCAGTAGAACTTCTTCTCAAAGAGGTTGACATTGAACGTGCGCTTTGTACGACGCTTCGAGTGCGACACGTTATTGCCCACCATAGCTTTCTTGCCTGTAATCTGACAAATCTTTGACATGGCTGTTTTGTTATCTTTTGTTTTGTTGAAATTCTATTTCGGTCATTAGGCCGCCATCTCAGTCTCATATCATTGCTAAGTGCATCATTCTCAACAATTTTACAGGATGAGCCTAAAAACAGTGTGCAAAGTAACGAATTTTTTCGCAACCGTGCAAGTTTTCGCCGCTTTTTGTGCACAAAACCACCGCTTTTTGTGTACTCACGGTGCTCGGAGTGATGAGAGATCTCGGAGCACTCCGACGGCTCTGGTTTCAGTCCCGATCGTGGAGAATCTTGAAAACTTATAACGATCTGTAGTGGCATTGAATTGGGAGGAACTGCGATAAGAGGAGGAGAGGCTTTTGTGGTGAATGATCAGGATTAATTTGAATTGGAGCACTCCGAGATCTTAGGGTACTCGGAGTGCTCCAATTTAATTATTGGTGGTGTCAATAGCCGGTGTAGGTGTGGGGGGAGAGGCGGTGGAGTTCGGCTTTGACTTCGGGGGTGACGTTGAGGGTGTCGATAAATGCGGCGATGCTCTCGGCGGTGACGGTTGTGTTGACGCGTGTAAGCTCCTTGAGGGTCTCGTAGGGCTTTGGATAGCCTTCGCGACGCAGGATAGTCTGGATGCCTTCGGCCACTACATTCCACATGTCGTCGAGGTCGCGGTTGATCGCGGTCTCATTTAGCAGCAGCTTGCCGAGGCCTTTGAGGGTCGATGCCAGGGCGATCATCATGTGGCCAAGGGGCACACCGATGTTGCGGAGCACGGTAGAGTCGGTGAGGTCGCGCTGCAGACGGCTTACCGGGAGCTTCGTTGATAGGTGCGACAGGATGGCGTTGGCTATGCCGAGATTGCCTTCCGAGTTCTCGAAGTCGATCGGGTTGACTTTATGTGGCATTGCCGAGGATCCTACTTCGCCTGCTTTGATCTTCTGCTTGAAATATTCCATCGAGATGTACTGCCACATGTCGCGGTCAAGATCGAGGATGATGGTGTTGATGCGGCGCAGGGCGTCGAAGAGAGCTGCGAGATTGTCGTAGTTGGAGATCTGTGTTGTGTACTCCTCGCGCTCTATGCCGAGACGTTCGCTAAGGAATTTGGCTGCAAATTCGCGCCAGTCGATCGATGGATATGCGGTTAGGTGGGCGTTGAAGTTGCCGGTGGCTCCACCAAACTTGCCGCTGACGGTGGTGGCGTCGAGCAGTGCGAGTTGCTTGCGGAGACGGTATGAGAATACGCGGATCTCTTTGCCCAGACGAGTGGGGGATGCCGGCTGACCGTGGGTCTTGGCGAGCATGGGGAGGTTGTACCACTCTTCGGCGCGAGCCTCAAGGTGTTCGATAAGCTCCACGAGCAGTGGGCGGTACACATCGGTGATAGCCTCTTTTACCGACATGGGTACGGAGGTGTTGTTGATGTCCTGCGATGTGAGGCCGAAGTGGATAAACTCCTTCACATCGCTTATGCCGAGGCGGTCAAACTCTTCCTTGAGGAAATATTCCACAGCCTTTACATCGTGGTTGGTGACAGATTCGATATCTTTTATGCGCTGAGCTTGCTCCACCGAGAAGTTCTCGTATATGGCACGTAGCGCGGGGAAAAGAGCATGGTCGACTCCG
>CANPDS010000061.1 GCA_947573015.1 uncultured Muribaculum sp. | reverse complement strand
ATACGGTTGATAGAGGTGGCCAGACCATCGCCAATGGCAGTACCATCGTTGAGCATACCCATACGTATATCCTTTATATAGTTTGTGACCATTGCCCGGTCGGTAGTCATCGGAAGTGCGGTAAAACTCTCTCCGGCAAATATCACCAGACCGATATTATCACTCTCACGACCGGCAACAAAGCGTGCAGCCACATCTTTTGCAGCCTCGAATCGGTCGGGAGTAAAGTCTCTGGCAAGCATTGAGGAGGAAATATCGATAGCGAGCACGATATCCGTACCCTCGGTAGATGATGTGCGCCAACTGTCGCGTGTCTGTGGACGTGCGAGCACAATTATCACACAGCCTATCGCACCCAGACGCAACAAGAAGAGCAGATGTATAAGAACCTCCTTAAAGGAGCGGGGCAACGAGGCATACGGCCCGACGGTGGATATACCAAGCGCCGGAAATGCCGAACGATGCTTCCACACATACCATGCTATCAGCGGCAGGTAGATAAGGAATAGCCAAAGATATTCAGGATGAGCGAGCTGCATTATTTCGTTGATTTATTGTTAACTGCTTGATCAGACGAAGAAGTATCGCCGGTAGGTTCGTATGTTTCGGCAGGTTCAGGAGCCGGTTTTGTGTCCTCTACAAAACGTGTAGCCATGTTGAAACTCTTGACATTGTCATCTGGTAAAGGACGCACTTTGGCGAACTTCACAAAATCTGCCATCTCGAGTATCTGCTTCATCAGCGCAGAAGAGGGCCGAGTGAGATCATGACGCTCCACATGTTGCATTATCTGGCTGGAGGTCATCTCCATGGCATTGATACCAAACCGTTTATCAAGATAAGTACGCAAGATTTCTGTAAGTCTGGTATAGAATTCTTTTTCTTGACCATTCTCGCAAAGCTTTGCTTCCTTCAGGCGCGTAAGAGCCTGCATAGCCAGTTCGTAGGGTGGCACCGGCTTTTTCTGCGGAAGAATGCTTGTCACCTTCTTTTTGCGGAGGAGTATAGCCAGAGCTACCCCGAGTGCCACAATAACTACGATAAGTATAATCCACCAATAATCGGCCAACCAGTCTGGAACAAAATCCCACAGGCGCCATCCGCCATCGGCTGTACCGGCATAATCATGAATGGTCGTGAGGGAATCCACATTAACAGGCACTACCTTAAGTGGCAGATCATTCGACACCACAGTATCTGTAGCCGTGGCATAGACAAATGGAGGAATGGTGTACAGTCCGGAGTCGAACGCCTGAATGATAATCTGCTGGCGTATCTCCTCACGTCCGGAACCGATATCGGAAGTATCCGGTTTGCCCACACTCACCACATCAATTGCAGCGGTAAGAGTATCACCGACATTCAGAAAATGCCCAAGAGTCCCGTTATCCTGCACAAGATTGATATGCAAAGTAGTCTGCTTGCCCATCAGCAGATATGCGGAATCCAACGAGGCCTTAAGCTGAACCGGACCGGCAGCATTAGCAGCCTGACTACACAGCACAAGCAACAACATCACCGCATGCCGTAAGGCGCGTTGCCATATCCCTGTTGATGTATTAATATTGATCATCGTTCTGTAACTTTAAGTTAATGAGGCTTACCTCACGCCACCACGCTTCTTGAATAGCCCCATAAGCGACTTCACGTAGTCTTCATCAGTGGCGATGGAGGCATATTCCACTCCGCAACGGTTGAAACGGTCGGTCATCACCTGCTGACGCTCATACCACCATTTATTGAAAGCCTGCCGCACACGCGAAGATGATGTATTGATCCATCGCAACGCCCCTGTCTCCAGATCCTGCACACGCATCAAACCGACATCTGGCAGCTGTGCGTCACGACGGTCATATACCTGAATAGCAGTGACGTCATGCTTATTATTTGCAATCGACAATGCACGATAATAATCGGTAGTGTCGATAAAGTCGGAAATCAAGAAAGTGGTACAACGTTTCTTTAGGGCATCGGTCATATAACGGAGAGCCTCGGCAATATCCGTTCCACGATGTTCGGGTGTGAAGTCAAGCAACTCACGTATGAGAAACAATATATGACGGCGCCCCTTCTTTGGCGGTATGAATTTCTCCACATGGTCGGAGAAGAAAATCATGCCGATCTTATCATTGTTCTGAATAGCCGAGAATGCCAAAGTCGCAGCTATCTCAGCGATCATCATACGTTTATGCTCACCCATAGCGCCAAAGTTCCGGCTACCAGACACATCGACAAGGAGCATCACGGTCATTTCACGCTCCTCCTCGTAGACCTTGACATACGGACGATTGTGGCGCGCCGTGACATTCCAGTCAATATCGCGTATATCATCGCCATACTGATACTCGCGCACTTCACTGAAGGTCATGCCGCGTCCCTTGAATGCCGAGTGATATTCACCGGCAAAGATATTTTGAGAAAGACCTTTGGTCTTTATCTCAATCTTGCGTATCTTTTTGAGTAGCTCGTTGGCATCCATAAGCGGTAGGTTGTTACCATATTCATAAATCAGAAGATGGCATCACGATAATGGTCAAATGCAGGGACGCACCACGGTGCGTCCACATCCGACCCATCATAGGCCAATCTTTTTGATGGATACACCCCTGGGTGTATCCCTACGATTGAGCAAATTACCCTTAGGGCACCTCTACCTTATCGAGAATTTCAGATATTACGTCGTCAGCCGTGATATTGTTGGCTTCAGCCTCATAGGTAAGGCCAAGACGGTGACGAAGCACATCATGAGCGATAGCACGCACATCCTCAGGCACAACATAGCCACGTCCGCGGAGGAACGCATAACTGCGTGCGGCACGTGCCAATGATATGGACGCACGTGGAGATGCACCGAAATCAATTATCGACACCAGATCGTTAAGCCCATAATCGGCAGGGAAACGTGTGGCAAACACAATGTCGACAATATAGCGTTCGATCTTTTCGTCAATGTAGATCTTCTCGCACACTTTCTGAGCCTCAAGGATCTCCTGCGGACGAAGCATCGGTCGCACTTCCTTGCGTTCATTTGTTATGTTCTGGCGTATGATGAGCTTTTCCTCCTCCTTTGTGGGATAGCCGATCACGACCTTAAGAAGGAAACGGTCGACCTGTGCCTCTGGAAGTGGATAGGTACCCTCCTGTTCGATCGGGTTTTGAGTTGCCATTACAAGGAACGGCTCGTCAAGACGGAATGTATTGTCGCCGATTGTCACCTGACGTTCCTGCATGGCCTCAAGTAGTGCACTCTGCACCTTGGCAGGAGCACGGTTAATCTCATCGGCAAGTACAAAGTTGGCAAAAATCGGTCCTTTCTTCACCTGAAACTGCTCACTCTTGACGCTGTAGACCATTGTACCGGTAACGTCAGCAGGGAGCAAGTCGGGAGTAAACTGTATACGGCTGTATTTCGCATCAATCACTTGTGCGAGAGTCTTGATAGCCAAAGTCTTGGCCAAACCTGGAACGCCTTCCAGCAACACATGGCCATTGGAAAGCAGTGCGATAAGCAAAGAGTCGATCAGATGTTTCTGGCCCACGATAGTCTGGTCCATGCCTCGCTGAATCATATTGATAAAGTCGCTCTTGGAGGCTACGAGATCGTTGAGCTCACGTATGTTTACCGGTTCACTCATAATTATATTGGTGTTAGGTATATATTATTGTCTTGGGGTTTATGATGCAAATTTATTAATTCTAACAACTCAATAGTTAATAGGGACTGTTAAAATTTTTTATATATCCTTTACGGTTGGTAAAATCAAGCATACTTATCGTTTCCCTTTGAAACGGTGCTCAAGCTCGGCAATTTTAGCGGTGGCGCGACGCACGCTTTCCGGATCAGAGGCATCAATACCATATTTCTCCGCCGGAGGAATCACCACAACAGTGCCTGGCCGGATCAGATCGGGGTTCTTGAGTATTGCGGCATTCTCCTCATAGATATATACCCAGAAACAATGATTGCCATAATATTTGCGAGCCATAGTGGTAAGGTAGTTCTTCTTATCCACAGTGTCAGTGATAACCTTTGGAGACTCTGCCTTTTGCGTCTGTGGCACCACCTCTGTTTCAGCAGTCTCAGCAACGGGTGCGGCAATTTCCTCTGCTTCGTCCGAAACCATATTGTCACCGGAAGCGTCAAATGAATTGATCTGCTCCTGCACGTTCGCTTCTTCTTCCTCCAACAATTCAATCTCATCTTCTACAGTATCGTGAGAAATGCTGCTGCGCAGATAACCAAAATTCATACCGAGGAAATAGCCCATACATAATCCGACCACAACACCCACCAGGAGCATGATCCATGGATTAGGACCATCATTGACATTACGATATATAACTTTGGGTTCAGATGGCTCCACTACGGATTCTACTACAGACTCTGACGGTTCCATGAGCGGTGATACAGGCTTCTCAATCGAGCGCCCTGCATCGTCACTCACAGCCGATGGTTCAGTGTGCCCAAGGGCCTCATCGCCACCAGAGCATTCAGCGCTGTCATCAGAAGGTGATGATTCCATCTCTGCAACAATAGGTTCAGGTATGGTTTCTGCAACTTGTGCATCAGAAGAGGCTACCTCATCAGCCGGCACAACAACATCCGATGGTTCCGAGAGATTATCAACAGATGCTTCCACCACTTCTGCCGAGGGCAATTCAGTGACCGCCGCAGGCACAGACAATCCGGCAGGCGCTACAGGCTGTGACAATTGCTGCTCTGTGATTCCATTTGCCAAAGGCACAGCCTCAAATGCGGCAAAGGGCTCATTTACAGCATCTGCAAGAGAGCGGTCAGGCGCCCATAGCACAGCCTCTTCTGAAGTTTCTCCGGGAGCGAATGTGCCGATACCGGATATGTTGACTTTCTCGCCACGGGCCAAAGTCTCTGCCGATTTATCAAGTAACGCACGCAAAAATGTGGCGGCCTCCTCAGCAGTACCTCCGGTAGCTGCCGCTATGGAATCCGCAATGCGATGGAATGTCATTTTATCGTTCATGGCCTGTCTACTATTTTTCTGCGCAACAAAGTGCTCGGGGTGAATGTAACAGTAATGGCCGGGGGAAGCAGCAAACGTCCACCACCGGCAAGATCATCAACCACTTTTTCCTCCTCCTTGACGGTAGAAAATGTGCCAAACCCAGGAAGGAGCACTGTATCTCCATCAACAAGGGCATCACGAATGGCCGATACAAATCCTTCCACAAGGGCATTGACATCGCGCGGATCGCGACGCAGCTCGGCCGAAAGAGAGGCCACAAGCGTTTCTGTATCCATTATTAATCGTATTTATAGGATGTTTTATGTATGGCAACTTCAACTCGATCACCAGATAATAACTCGCTCTGACGGTGAAAGATACATCTTATCGCCATCCTTTATTGAGAATGCAGAGAAAAACGGTGCAAGATTGCGCAACGTTCCATTAACCCTCCAGCGCCCCAACGAGTGCGGATCGGTCTTTGTGCGGTTGAGAATCTCCTCATCGCGAATATTGCCGGCCCATACATTCGCATATGCAAGGTAGAACCGCTGGTCGGGCGTAAATCCGTCGATCACTTCTCCATCAGAATCACCAAGGCTTAGTCGATAAGCGGTATATGCCACACGCAACCCACCTTGATCAGCAATATTTTCACCAAGGGTAAGACGACCGTTGGCATGAGTGTCGCCAAGCACTACAATATTGTCGAACTGAGCGGCCAGACGATCGGTAAGATCTGTAAAGGCCTTCTTATCTGCATCAGTCCACCAATTTGCGAAATTGCCATCCTTATCAAACTGGCTACCTTGATCGTCGAAGCCATGAGTCATTTCATGACCGATGACCACTCCGATAGCGCCATAGTTTTCTGCCGGATCGGCATCAGGATTAAAATATGGCGGCTGCAAGATCCCGGCAGGAAAGCATATCTCATTTGTAGTGGGATTATAGTATGCATTGACAGTCTGAGGAGTCATGTACCAGCGGTCGCGGTCAACAGGCTTTCCCCACTGCGACAGATTATGATCACGCTCGTAACGAACGGCACGCTTTATATTGTCCCAATAGCTCTGGCGCGGATCAATATCAAGTCCCGTATAATCACGCCATTTGTCAGGATAACCTATCTTAACAGTGAAAGCATCCAGTTTCTCGATCGCACGGGCTTTGGTAGTATCGCTCATCCATGTAAGATCATTGATATGCAAGGCCAAAGCCTTACGGAGATTGCCTACAAGCTCGAGCATCTTTGTTTTGGACGATGCCGGGAAATACTTTTCCACATACAGTTCACCGACAGCCTCACCAAGCAATGCATTTGGCACTTCAAGCGAACGTTTCCACCGTGGCATAGGCTGCTCGACTCCGGTAATGGCACGTGTAAGGCCAAACTTAGCCGCGACAAAGTCATCACTAAGATAATCGGCAGCGGCATCAAGATACATGGCAGTAAGATAATCATGCACAGCCTGTTCGGATGTATTGGAAATGATCGAATCGACAGCAGCAAGCACCTT
Organism: uncultured Muribaculum sp.; assembly: GCA_947573015.1. GTDB lineage: Bacteria > Bacteroidota > Bacteroidia > Bacteroidales > Muribaculaceae > Muribaculum. The sequence goes on along the minus strand of CANPDS010000061.1, from coordinate 3,910 downwards.
AGGTTGCCCTACAATTACGCGATCTACGTTCTTCAGGCCCAATGCCGAAAAATATGCACTGAGGTCAAGTGCCGGATATGAGGACACGAGTTCATCGGCAGTCATTGGATTATAGCTTGCTGCCGGATCGCGCAATTCCTCGCGGCTCATGGCAGCACGTGCAAGCTCCGTCTCTATTGCCAAAACATTTTCAGCAAGACGGGCCTGTCCCTCGGCAGAGTATCCGACCAATGCCGCAAGCGTTCGGAGATAGGTCATGTATGCATCGCGGACCGATCGGGCGCGATCAGTGTCCTCAAGATAGTAGTCACGGTCGCCCATGCCAAGCGAGCCTTGGGTAAGATATATGGCATTAAGATCCGACTGCATCATGTCCGCTTCAACCTCAAGATCGAAAAAGGCGCTCAATCCCGGATGCTTCGTAATAAATGTGAGAACATCGGGAAGCGCTACCTGATTGATCGCCACGACATCACCCATCACAGGCTGAGAACCTTGTATATTGAGCCGGAGCGAGTCGAGGCCCATGGCATAAAGATCGCCGATTTTCTGCGCTACGGAACCTGGTACGGCATTCTTCGAATCCAGTCCGGCAATTAGGTCACGCACCTGGGTGCGGTTGTTATCGCGCAACTGATCAAAAGTGCCGAAACGGGCAAATTCAGCAGGTAGTGGATTATTTTTCATCCAACCGCCGCAGGCATATTCATAGAAATCATCCTTCGGAGATACGGTTGTATCAAGATTCGCACGGTCAACGCCACGTGGGGCGGCAACCTGCGCAACTTCTGGAGTTATTGCATTGGCCATAGTTAAATTAGCAGTAATAAGCGTAAAAATCAGCGCTGTACGGGTGAGTTTCATGTGTGGTTATGAGGAGTCGGTTATATTAACGAAATATATTATATAATTGTTGATCTGATATAATAGGTTGTTGAATGCTACATGCCAAGGCTCTGTTTAAGTTCGTCGAGTTCAATCCCGGCCAACTCCCAAAGACTCATGGCATTATCAAGCTGCTTTCCAAGGGCAGCATGCCTGTCGAAAATCTCACGCTCGACATCGCCGGCAGCGATCTTTGCCTCAATATCGGCAATCTGAGCCTCTATCTCAGCAATAGCCGACTCGGCATCAGCCACTTTCTTCTCAGCACGCTTCACCATCTTCTGACGCTCGCGCTGTTCGGTATAGTTTAGGCGTCCGGCCGATTGTGCCGGCTGTGGCTTTATTTCGGGTTGTATGGTCGAAGACGTTCCGGAAACGGTATTTTTCACCGGGACTGACGGCATAGGCTTCGCCGTGCGTTCAAGCTCTGCCAAAGAAGCAAGTTTCTTCTTCTCAAGAAATTCATAGATACCTCCAAGACACTCCCGCACCTTGCCGCCACCGAATTCATACACCTTCTCCACGAGACCATCAAGGAACTCTCTATCATGACTTACCACGATAACAGTGCCGTCGAAATCCTTTATAGCTTGCTTGAGGATATCTTTAGTAGCCATGTCGAGATGATTGGTAGGCTCGTCGAGAATGAGCAGGTTGACAGGTTCGAGGAGCAGCCTGATCATTGCCAAACGTGTCTTCTCACCTCCCGACAGCACCTTTACTTTCTTATCTGATGCCTCTCCACCAAACATGAATGCACCAAGGATATCGCGTATTTTAGTACGGATATCCCCTACTGCCACACGGTCGATGGTATCGAACACTGTTATCTCGCCATCGAGCAACTGCGCCTGATTTTGTGCAAAGTATCCGATCTTTACATTGTGCCCGAGTTTGAGATGACCGGTAAACGGTATCTCACCCATGATACATTTCACAAGCGTGGACTTTCCTTCACCATTCTTGCCGACAAACGCCACCTTCTCACCACGCTTTATGGTGAAGGTTGCATCATCAAACACCTGATGATCACCATATGCCTTCCCTACTCCATCGGCAATCACCGGATAGTCGCCCGAACGCGGAGCCGGAGGAAAGCGCAGGTTAAGACGTGATGTATCGACCTCATCGACCTCGATACGCTCGATTTTGGCAAGCTGCTTCATGCGGCTCTGCACCTGCACAGCCTTTGTTGCCTTATAACGGAAACGCTCGATAAATTCCTCTGTGTCGTGTATCTGTTTCTGCTGATTCTCGTAGGCACGCCGTTGCTGCTCGATGCGTTCCTGATGGAGCACAACATACTTTGAATAATTTACGGCATAATCGTAGATCTTACCCAGGGATATCTCGATAGTGCGGTTTGTTACATTATCGATAAACGCACGGTCGTGGCTCACAAGCACCACGGCATTGGCCTTTGTGATAAGAAAGTTCTCCAACCACTGTATCGACTCGATATCAAGATGGTTGGTAGGCTCGTCAAGAAGCAACACATCGGGGCGTTGCAGCAACAGTTTGGCAAGTTCGATACGCATACGCCATCCACCTGAAAATTCCGAGGTTGGGCGATTGAAGTCACTGCGCATGAATCCAAGGCCAAGCAGTGTCTTCTCCATCTCTGCCTCACCGCCGTCGCCTTCCTCCATAGCGATTTGCTCAGAAAGCGTAGTCATTCGGTCAATCAATGCAGCATATGCCTCACTTTCATAATCTGTACGTTCAGCAAGGGCAGCGTTAAGCTTGTCATATTGATCATGCAACTCCTGTATATGTCCGAATGCTTTGCGCACCTCATCTATGACTGACAGATTGTCGGTAAGAGTCATGTGCTGCGGCAGATAACCGATAGTAACATCCTGTGGAACAGCGACACTGCCGGAGGTAGGACGCTGCAACCCAGCGATTATCTTGAGCATGGTGGATTTTCCAGCGCCATTTTTGCCTACAAGAGCTATTTTGTCGCGCTTGTTGATGACATAGCTGATTCCATCAAACAATCTTTTCGCACTGAACTCTACCGAAAGATTCTGTATTGATATCATTCTTATACTGAATTATTAGTGCAAAGTTACTCAATAACGTAGACATTTCATAACTTTGTAAGCGACGTCACATCTCCTCTTATGTTTTCTTAACCCAATTATCCTATTTCCTTTACACCATGCAGTTAATCAAAGCACTGGCCTGCGGAGCCATTATCGCAGCATCGGCAATCATCGCCGAGGCCCGAGAATTTCAAGATTGGTCAAATTTCGGCCGTTATCACGACAGTAATATTGAAATGATGGCACGTCCGCAAACTGAGAGGCGAGTAGTTTTTCTCGGCAACTCAATTACTGACAACTGGGCAAAACAACGTCCTGAATTTTTTAAAGAAAACGGTTTTGTCGGACGCGGCATCTCGGGACAGACCACTTATCAATTTCTGTCGCGCTTCCGTGAGGATGTGATAAACCTTCATCCTCAAATCGTTGTGATAAATGCTGCCACCAACGATGTGGCTGAAAACACACATCCTTACAACGAAGATATGACCGTTGGCAATATATCATCGCTAATCGAACTCGCTCAGGCAAACGGAATCACCCCCATTCTCACTACCACTCTACCGGCGGCATCGTTTGGATGGCGTAAGGAGATCACCGGCAGTTCCGATAAAATCGAAGCACTCAACAAGCGTCTGCGTGCCCTCGCCAAAGAGAAAAAGATCACATTTGTCGACTATTATTCAAAACTCGTCACACCCGGAGATCCCGACCGTGCGCTAAACGCCGCCTATTCCGGCGATGGCGTTCACCCCAATGCCGACGGATATGTCGTGATGGAATCAATCATTCTTCCGGTGCTTCAGAAGAAGCTCAAAAAGAGCAAGAAATAAGCGCATAAGCAGCAACTCAGTATAATTCAAGATATTATACAACCATTCAGACTACACTAAGAATAAATTTATTATGAAAGTTTGGCAAGTAAGAAAAAAGTAGTACCTTTGCGCCCGGGTAAGTCCTACACGACCAGCTCCCCG
>CANPDS010000060.1 GCA_947573015.1 uncultured Muribaculum sp. | reverse complement strand
GATTATCGAATGATATTTTGTTTGTGATGAAGGGATATAGCAGTGCTACATGACTGAAGAACGGGCAAAATAGCATCGATAAGACGCTCAAAAGCAATGTGAAATAAATTTTAAACAGTTTCTTAAAGCTTATCAAAAAAGCTCTTATTCTATAACAAGCTTACCCCAAATAATGTTTTATACATATCCCGATTTCCAAATGTGCAAACGTTTTTTTTGATTCATTACCAAAAATCCGCACATAAACATCGATTTATCTCCACGTAGCAATTTTACTTAACATTTAACATACTTTGGTACTTATATCCACCATTTTATCAATTTATATGATGATTACGGAGATGTTTGTACAACGGATGAATCATAATATGGAAATATTTCTGTATCTTTGCGAATTGATATAACCTATACACTTAACTCATGGGTAAACCACATGTATTGCAAGTCGGATTGCAAGCATCGCAGTTTGCTCAGAAACATCTACAACTCATTCATCAGCTAATGAAAGTAATGAAATTTGGCGGCACGTCGGTAGGCACGATCGAGAGCCTGCGCAACGTGAAGGCCATCGTTGAAAGCTGCGACGAGCCGGTGGTTGTTGTTGTCTCGGCATTAGGAGGCATCACCGACCAGCTTATCGCCACAGCAAAGCTGGCTGCTTCGGGCGACATAGCTCATCTTGAGAGCTACGCGCGCATCGTCGAGCGCCACAGGCAGGTGATTGACGGAATCGTGCCCGAACCATTCAAGCTTGAGGTACTTTCCATAGTAAATCCATTGCTTGAGGAGCTTGGCAACATTTATAGAGGTGTGAGCCTCATACATGACCTTAGCCAGCGCACCCTCGACATCATAGTAAGCTACGGTGAGCGCATATCATCGGTGATAGTATCGAGAGTGATCGACGGTGCCATACATATCGATAGCCGCACATTCATAAAGACCGTAAAACAGTGGGACAAACACGTCCTTGACAACGATGCTACCCAACCACTCATCCACGAACGGTTTGACAACCTGAATGTCAAGGCTGTGGTGGTACCTGGATTTATCTCAAGCGATGCCGATGGTAATGTGACCAATCTCGGACGTGGAGGATCCGACTATACAGCAGCCATCATAGCGGCAGCACTCGATGCCCGTGTGCTTGAGATATGGACCGATGTAGACGGTTTCATGACCGCCGACCCTCGTGTAATTCCCGGCGCTCTGGTTATCGACCGACTGTCGTTTACTGAAGCTATGGAGCTATGCAACTTCGGCGCAAAGGTCATCTACCCCCCAACTATCTATCCCGTATTCCACAAGAATATACCGATAGTTATAAAAAACACCTTCAACCCTACAGCCGCAGGCACATGGATCAGCGAACAGAACCCTTCGCCGGAAGGCAAGGCGATCAAGGGTATCAGTTCGATCAACGACACATGTCTCGTCACCGTAAAAGGTCTCGGCATGGTGGGTGTGGTAGGCATCAACTCCCGTATATTCAATGCCCTCGCACAAAACGGCATATCAGTATTCCTTGTCAGTCAGGCCGCATCGGAAAACAACACCTCATTTGCCGTGCGCAATGCTGACGCTGACCACGCGATACAGGTGCTCAGCCAGGAATTTGCCGCAGAACTGAAGAACGGCACACTTTCCGAAATTACAGCGGAACCCAATCTTGCCACTGTAGCGATCGTAGGCGAGAACATGAAGCACACCGGCGGCATTGCCGGAAAGCTTTTCAATGTGCTTGGCCGCAACGGTATCAGCGTGATAGCATGTGCACAGGGTGCATCCGAAACCAATATCTCATTCGTAATCGAGCATGACGACCTGCGTAAGGCGCTCAATGTAATTCACGACAGTTTTTTCTTATCTGACACTCAGGTCTTAAACCTGTTCGTAGTCGGAATTGGAAATGTAGGGCAGCATCTGCTCTCACAAATCCACGCCCAACAGGAAAAACTGCTCAACACGAAAGCATTGCAACTCCGGATAGTAGGTATCGCCAACTCCCGCAAATGCATCTTCGACCGCGACGGCATCGACATCGACAAAGCTCCGGAACTTCTGGAGCTGTCGACAGTCGAGGCTACTCCGGAAAATATCAAAAACGAGGTGATAAAGATGAATATCTTCAATTCGGTATTCGTCGACTGTACCGCAAGCCCAAAGATTGCCTCGCTCTACTACGATCTGCTCAACCACAACATCAATGTGGTAGCAGCAAACAAGATCGCGGCATCCGGCGACTATGATTGCTACAAGAATCTTAAGCGTGTGGCACGAAAAAAGGATGTCAAATTCCTCTTCGAAACCAACGTAGGTGCCGGTCTGCCAATCATCAACACCATCAACAATCTCATCAACTCAGGCGACCGCATACTCCACATAGAGGCAGTGCTGAGCGGCACTCTCAACTACATATTCAATATCCTCAGCCCGGAGGTACCCATGAGCCGAGCCATAGAGATGTCCTGCGAAGCCGGTTATGCCGAACCTGATCCAAGCATCGACCTGAGCGGACGCGATGTCATGCGCAAACTGGTGATTCTGGCACGCGAGGCAGGCTATCAGGCCTCACAGGAGGATGTGGAGTGCAACCTGTTTCTACCTCAAGAGTGCTTCGATGGCTCCATCGAAGATTTCTTTGCAAAAGTAAAGGAGCTTGACGGCAAATTTGAGAAGATGCGTGCAGAGGCTGAAATAGCCGGTGAACATTTCCGTTTCGCCGCCGTTCTCGATCATGGAAAGGTTAGCGTAGGGCTGCGTACGGTAGACTCTACCCACCCATTCTATCATCTTGACGGAAGTAACAACGTGATATTAATCACCACCGAACGCTACAACGAATACCCAATGGTAATCAAGGGTTATGGAGCCGGAGCTGAAGTGACAGCCGCCGGGGTATTCTCCGATATAATTGGCATAGCCAACATACGATGACGTAGCCGTCACCCACCACATACATATCTATTCTGTAACATCTATTCTGGAAAGCAATGAAACACATCATCATACTCGGCGACGGCATGGCAGATGAGCCCGTGGAACTATTCAGCGGTCTCACACCACTTGAAGCCGCCGACACTCCGGCCATGGACAAGCTTGCCGCTATGGGGCGGTCAGGCATGCTCACCACCGTACCCGACGGATTTCACCCCGGCAGCGAGATTGCCAACATGGGTGTGCTCGGCTACGATGTACACGACTCCTTTGAAGGCAGAGGAGTGCTGGAAGCCGCAAGCATGGGCATAGATGTGCCCGATGGCTGGATGGCCATGAGATGCAACATCCTGACAATCGCCGACGACAAGATAAAAAATCACTCGGCAGGACACATCTCCACCTCCGAAGCCGCCCAACTTATCGACACGCTCAACCGCGAACTTGGCAATGACAACATACGCTTCCACACAGGCGTATCGTACCGCCATCTGCTGCTCATACGTGATGCTGACAAACGCATAGAGTGCACACCTCCCCATGATGTGCCGGGCACTCCTTGGCGCTCAGTCACTGTAAAGGCCACCCACCCTGATGCCGAGCCTACAGCCTCGCTGATCAACGAGCTTATAGTGCGCTCACAGGAGATACTATCGCAACACCCTGTGAACATAGCCCGGATGAAGGCCGGAAAAGAGCCAGCCAACAGTATATGGCCATGGTCGCCCGGCTACCGCCCATCCATGGTGCCGATGGGCACGCGGTTCGGCATAAAGAACGGAGTAGTCATATCAGCCGTGGATCTGATATTCGGCATCGGCTCATACGCCGGCTTACGGCAGATACATGTGGATGGTGCCACCGGACTCTACAACACCAACTACGAAGGCAAGGCACAAGCCGCTATAGACGCCATGCACAACGGAGCCGACTTCGTATTCCTACATGTGGAGGCGAGCGACGAAGCTGGCCACGAAGGAGATGCAGAACTGAAAAGACGCACGATAGAGAGCCTCGACCACCGTATAGTGGCGCCAATAATGAAAGCAGCCGCTGAGATGGACGAACCCGTGGCCATAGCCATCCTTCCTGACCACCCTACCCCGTGTAGTTTGCGCACACACACCTCGGCACCTGTACCATTCACGATATATTATCCAGGAATCGAACCTGACAGCGTCACAAGCTACTCCGAAAAGGCTGCACAAGCAGGAGCATACGGTCTGTTGAAGCAGAGCACTGAGTTTATTAACGAATTTCTAAAAAATTAATCATCGATATAAGAGCGCTATGATGTATTATAGCACCAACCATTCCTCACCCGACGTTACACTTCGCGATGCCATCGTACATGGCCTCGCCCCCGACCGTGGGCTATACATGCCCGAACGCATCCCGACAATACCCAGGCCATTCTTCCGCCATATCAGCGAAATGACCCTTCATGAGATTGCATATGTCGTAGCCAACACTCTGTTTGGCGAAGATATCGACTCTGAAGAACTGCGCAACATAGTCACCGATACATTGAGTTTCGAGATTCCACTCCATAAGGTCGACGACAACCGTTATGCACTCGAACTGTTCCATGGTCCGACACTCGCGTTCAAGGATGTAGGCGCACGATTCATGGCCCACATGCTATCACACTTCAACCGCAAGGATGGAAACGCCAAGGATGTCAACGTACTCGTGGCCACATCGGGCGATACGGGTAGCGCCGTAGCCAACGGATTCCTTAATGTGCCGGGCATAAGAGTATTCGTGCTCTATCCCCACGGAAAGGTAAGCAAGATACAGGAAGCACAGTTCACCACCCTCGGGGCAAATATCAAGGCAATAGAGGTAGATGGCACATTTGACGATTGCCAGGCATTGGTGAAGGCCGCGTTTATCGATGAAGAGCTCAACGCAGCCATGTATCTTACCTCAGCCAACTCGATCAATGTGGCGCGCTTTCTGCCACAGATGTTCTACTATTACCATGCCTATGCCCGCATGGTCGAAATGGGAGCTAATCCGGATGAAATTGTTGTAGCTGTGCCAAGCGGCAACTTCGGCAATCTTTGCAGCGCACTCATAGCAAAGCGCATGGGCCTACCGATCAAGCGTTTCATTGCGGCCAACAACCGCAACGATGTTTTCCTGCGCTATCTCAACAGCGGAGTGTACACCCCTGGACCATCTGTGGCCACTATAGCTAATGCAATGGATGTGGGCGCACCCTCTAACTTCGCCCGCATACTCGACCTATATGCCAACGACCACTATGCTATAGCTGCCGATATATCAGGCTGTGCCTACGATGATGATGAGATACGCCAAACAATGAAAGAGATCTACACAGCCACTGGCTACATACTCGATCCGCACGGCGCCACAGCATGTCGCGCACTCGGCGAACAACTAAAACCGGGCGAGACCGGCGTATTCCTCGAAACGGCCCATCCAGCCAAATTCAAGGAAACAGTAGAAGGGGCAATTGGCGCAACAGTGCAGATTCCTGGACGCCTCTCCGCATTCATGCGCGGCGAAAAATCGACAGTAAGAATGTCGAATCTATTCCCTGCATTCAAAAAATATCTCCTCGAGCAAGCTTAAGACACTTAACAACTTAGAGCTTAATCAATCGAGAGAAACGAAAGAGAGGCCACCAGACAAGTTGAGGTGGCCTCTCTTTTGTATATTTATTAGATAGGATGTTAATACCCCGTGATTAGTTCATATATAGTTGCGGAGACGCATTGAGGCGTAGCGCGTCAGTTCCGAGTCAGAGAGAAGGAGTTCGTCGGCAAGCTCTGCCTTATAGGGCATCTTGCCGAGCAGTTTGAGACATAGCACATCGATAGCCTCAGCCGATGGAGCAGTTGCGATCCACTGACGAGCCGTCTCGATGGGAAAAGCATCATGAGGCATAATCATAGGCGCAATAAGCACACACTCACGTGTGGAGTCGGTAGCCCAAAGTTGGGCGGCAAGAGCGGCATCAGGTTGGATATCGGATGCAATCTCTTTAAGCTGAGGAAGGTTCACCCCGAATATCACACGATATGGCGCGCCCAACCTGCGCATTGTATCGGCTACAGCACCGTTGCGCATTGCATAGCAACGGTGTTTCACTTCTTGAATAGTCACAGCAGCATTCATTTTCAGGTGAGAATCAGTCAAACACTTTGTCCCAATCCTTCCATACGACCTCGTAGCCCATAGCACGTATGTCAGCAGCTACATCGGCAGGTGTGCGCTCGTCGCTGACCGAAAATTGCTCAAGGCTCTGAGGATTTACAGCATAGCCTCCCGGATCTGTTTTGCTGCCGGCACTCATAGAGGTGACACCGAGCTGCATCATGTTGTTGCGGAAGTCGGGATTCTCACGAGTGGAGTAGCTTATATCTACATCATTGTCGAAGATACGGAATGCAAATGTAAGCTGGGCAAGCTCACGGTCGCTCATCACCACATTAGGTTGGAAACCACCTTTCGACGGGCGCATACGTGGGAAATTGACCGAATATTTTGTCTGCCAATAGTTCTTACGAAGATAGCGCAGATGACGCGCCATCATGGTAACATCGGTACGCCAGTCTTCAAGACCAATAAGCACTCCCATGCCAATCTTGTGGACACCAGCCTGCCCCATACGGTCGTAGCCATTGAGTCGCCAATGGTAGATCGACTTCATGCCCACCGGATGATATTTCTTGTAATTGGCCTCATTGTATGTCTCTTGAAAACATACTACACCATTAAGACCCGAATGAGTGAGACGCTCATAATCCTCGGCCTTAAGTGGCATCACCTCAATTGAGAGATTGTTGAAATACGGACGAGCGGTGCGCAGGGCTTCCTCCAGATAGTCCACACCAGCTTTTGCAGGATTTTCACCCGTGACAATCAACAGGTTCTCGAATGGGCCAAGACGGCGTATCGCCTCACATTCGCGGCGAATCTCATCCATCGTAAGGATCGTGCGCTCAAACGGATTGTTATGATTGAATCCGCAATATATACAGCCGTTTGCACATGAGTTGGTGATATATAGCGGTATATACATACTTATGGTCTTGCCGAATCGTTCCTGAGTGATACGGCGGCTCAAACGAGCCATATCCTCTATATATGGAGCGGCGGCGGGAGAAATCAAGGCCATAAAATCATCGACATCAGGGTGTGCTTTCCCAAGAGCTATCTCCACATCAGCGGCCCGTTTTGAGGCAATGCACCGCGTGGTATCGTCCCAGTCGTAATGCTTAATTTCGTCGTAAAACATAGTCATTCACTGTCATATGCGACACGCTATCCGGCACATGCACTGATGGCGGCACATATGTTTCTACAAAGATACGAATAAGTCGAGAGCAATGCCAAATTTATTTGCCCCAGCCGGCCTCTACATCTTGCTACACAGGCTCTGAAAGTCGCGGTCGAATGTAGAGCTATCAATGGCTTTGGCCCTTATCTTCGCGCGGTAAGCATAAATCGTATTTGGAGAATATCCGAGAAATTCGGCCATACGAGCTGTATCATCCAGTCCAAGCCGCATCAGCGCAGCAATGCGCAGTTCAGGCGACATGCGTCCGTCAGCGGCTACCGAATAATGCTCTTCCGGACGAAGCAAATGATTGAATTCATCCACAAAATTAGGATATATCTTTATGAATGTCGCGTCAAACACTCCCAGGATGTCGCGGCGACATGTATCGATGGCCTGGCCCGACTTGACATTGCGGAATACTTCCTCAAACTGTTTTGCTGCCAACTTGCGCTGCACAGCACGTGAAAATTCCGTCATACGACGCATCGACACCGCACATACCCTAAGGAAATTGGTGAGATATATCACACGGTCCTCACGCAAGCGCATCACATGCTTATGTTCCTCATTCATATGGCGCAGATACGATCGATAACGCATCAGAGTATAGACCATCACGAGCAACAATAATGTCAGCACTACGATCAGACACCAGAATATCAGCGAATTGCGATTTAACTGTTCCTTATAAGCCTTATCAATTATCAGCATCGAATCGGCCACAGTGTCATGATGGTGTCCGGCACCGAAAGCAGCCGCCTCAAGCGCTACCGACAGATAAGCATGCGCGCGGTTTATATCACCCTCACGGTAAAGCATGTGGCCCACACTCTGAAGAGCCATTCCCTCACGATCGCCGCGCAACACCTCGCTCAATGCATATTGCGCTTTATAGTAAAGCTCCGATTCCTTGTCGCCGCGCAGGGCCGATATGCGAGCAAGCAGATATGCCGCACGCCCAAACATACGCTCGGTTGGCTCTGTACGGTCCATCAGCTCGGCTGCGGATATTATAGCTGCGGAATAGTTGCCCTCGACATAAAAATGACTTGCCTCATGAAACAGCCAGTCCAACGACTCAGGGGGATAATACAGCATGGCCTTCTGCCGATATTTATCGCCTATCAGCGTATATTTCTCAAAAATATCAGGATAATCCGAGTAGTTATCAGAAATACCGTCGTACATCTTGGCTGCACCGACATAGTACTGACGTTGATATTCAGAAGGTATCGATGCGACATTGATGGAGTCGAACACCATTATAGCCTCCCTTACCAAGAACACCTTCGGCAATACTGCGGCAAGTGTCATTCGTGAACGGAACAGCAACGTGCTGTCATTTATCGCACGCGCTATGTCGGATGCACGGTGCAGATAAGCGATAGCAGAATCAGCACATAACATCGAATAATCATCGGCAATACCTATATATGCATCAGCACGCTCTGACGAGGCAAGATGAACAGCAGCCTCAACGGCCGAATCGATCCGTGCCACCCTGCTTTCCATATATCTTTCACGCTGTTGAATAGCCTCATCAAGCTGCTTCAATAGCTGCTCGCTGGCAGATGCAACATTTTGTGGCATCGCTACCCCGGCGGCGGCCGAAGAACAAAACCACTGCAAGACAATTGCTATCAAGCATGTAAGAATACGTAATGTAGTGCGCAAATCAGATTTTCGCTAAAATGTAATAATGCAGGTAAGGATTGCTGCTCAGATAGACATATCCATACAATTGAAAACACGAGTACGTTTTCATTGTGTTTTGCAAATTTATGCAACTCCGTGGAATATTACAATTTTTTTAGTATTCTTTTACAAACCTATCAATAACTTCACATACCAGTACGCAAATTCGCACATACCCGAATAAATACACCTATAAATTTAACATTTTTTATTGATAGTGTCATCGCTATTTGTTGCATCACAGGATTCACTATCATTCATCACCTCACCCTTCACTAAATCATGACGCGATTTCAGGCGAGTATGGCGCAACTGCAACGCTTTAAGATATTCATCATAATAAGCCAATATAAGAGTGGTGAGCGGAAGAGCTATGATCAATCCGAGGAAACCGAGCAATGTTCCCCAGATCGACAGTGAAAGCAATATAATAGCTGGATTGAGTCCCATCGCCTTACCCATGATCTTGGGAGTAAGAAAGAGATCCTGAATGGCCTGGACCACACAATATATGGCCATGCACTCCCAGAATATAGTCCAGAAATCAACACCCTGGTCCACCGAGCATACCAGACATAGCAACGTAGTAGGCACAAGCGAGATAAGCTGAAGATAGGGTACCATGTTGAGCAATCCGATAAACATGCCAAGCACAATGGCCAACGGCATCCCCACAATAAGGAAGCCGATGGTAAAAAGTACTCCCACACAGAACGACACAAGAGCCTGCCCACGGAAATAATGATTCATGGAGCGCTGTATGTCGTTGCCAATACGGAACACTGTCTTGCGCCATGCCGGAGGCACCATATGGTGGAAACTCTCGGCCAGACGGTCATAATCAAGCATCAGGAATATCACATACAGAAATACGATAAACCAGCTAAGGACACCTATGATCATGCTGATGCCACTTGTCACAAGCGACCATGTATGCGACAGCATGTTCTCTACAAGCTTCATCTGATCCTCCGCGCTCATCAATCCCGACAGATAGTCAAAGTCGATATACTTGCGGATAAACGCATGCACACTGTCAGGAAGGAACGGAATGTCGAGTTGTGCCTGTGAATATACTTTCAAAAGATGGCCCATATGCTCCATCTCGGAGGTGATCATAGGTATAAGTATATAGCACAGCAGTCCAAACAGGAAAGTAGCTTCGAAAAGGGTTACGAAAACAGCTATGACACGCCCCTTCAGATGAAGCAGATCGCGGTTGAACTGCACGAACGGCTCAAGAAGATATGCCACCAATGCAGCAACGCAAAATGGCAACAACACTCCGCGCAGACGATATACGAGCCATATGGCGGCACAGACCACAATTGTGGTGATAACCAACCGCACCACACGGTCGAGGGTATATGGACGTTTGTCTCTCATTAGAGTCTGTTTTACATGTGACTGATGCAAAATATTGTTACGAAATTAGCAATTATTTCTTTACTCCGCTCATTTTTGCTTAAA
>CANPDS010000059.1 GCA_947573015.1 uncultured Muribaculum sp. | reverse complement strand
ACCCTGGCCAGAACACTTCCTTTCGCCAATGTAGACGCCATCGACATCTCAGAGGATGCCCTGACAGTGGCCCGCCGCAATGCCTCGCGCCAACATGTCAAAGTAAATTTCTCTAAGGGTGATGCACTCCACCTGCCCCACCCAAAATCGCCTACATACAACATCATCGTAAGTAATCCGCCATATATCCCCGAGCACGACCGCGCGGAGATGAGCCATAATGTGCTCGAGCATGAGCCACATATCGCGCTATTCGTCCCCGACTCCGATCCAATGCTGTTCTACCGTCCGATCGCAGCATATGCCTCCGATGCACTCGTCCCCGGAGGCATGCTATACGTAGAACTTGATCCGGCAGGGGCCGACAGTGTAGCTCAATGTATGCGTGATGCCGGGCTCACAGAGGTATCCATCTATCCCGACTTCACCGGTCGACGCCGGTTTGCTACAGCACAAAAGCCCCAGTAAAAAAAACATTCCAACAATACCTGACCCTCCAAATATGCTGCAAAAAAAGACTGTCACCCCGGAAAAAGCATTGGAAAAAATCGAGGCCCTATGTGCCAAGTCAGAACGATGCACCGACGAAGTGCGGCGCAAACTCATCACATGGGGCATTCCGAGCGAGACACGTGAAGAGATTATCGAATCGTTACAGCGCCGTAGATTCATCGACGATACACGATTTGCCAAAGCATATGTACGCGACAAATGGCAGTTCAACCACTGGGGCCGGCGCAAAATTATGGCCGGTCTGGCCTCAAAACACATTATCGGAGAGATCGCCCGTACAGCAATAGAAGAGGAGATCGATGCCAACGCCTACTATGAAAAACTCTGTAGCTTGGCAATAAACCGACTGCGCAGATATGGCGACATCGGATACGAGCAAGGGACAAAAGCACTGCGCATCCTCGTGGCCGCAGGATATGAAACAACGCTCGCTGCACGCGCCATACGCGAGGCTGCCACAGCTATCTCCACAGAGAATGCCGAGGACGAATAGCGCCCTACAGCATCTGACACGATACACATCGGCCCTCACAACTACTCTATCCCATGAAATAACTATGACAGTACATCCAAAGAAAATCATCAGCCGCATTATCGAGACAGCGACAGGAATTATCTATCCCCGTACATGCGAGATGTGCGGACGCAGCCTGATCGCCGATGAGCATGTACTATGCCTGCATTGCAGGGCCTCATTACCAATTACCGACATGCACCGCATCACCCCTAATCCACTCGAGGAACGGCTGGCAGGCACGCTTCCTATCGAACGTGCAGCCGGATATTGCCACTACGACCGCGGTGCCCCATACGCTCTCCTTATCCAGCACGCAAAATACCATGGCCGTCCAGCCATAATGCGCTGGCTTGCGGCACGATATGCTTCGATATTGCAAAAAGACGGATTTTTCGATGGAATAGATGGAATTCTGCCGGCGCCGATGCATGTATATAAAAAGATGCGACGCGGATACAATCAGGCCGATTGGGTAGCTAAAGGAGTAAGCGAAATCACCGGACTTCCTGTAATGAACAATCTGGAGGCCACACGCAACCACGACACGCAGACACATCGAGGAAGTTTCAGCCGCTGGGAAAACGCACAGTCGCTCTACCGCACGACGCATCCGTCAGAACTCGACGGGCTACATCTGCTGCTTGTAGATGACGTGGTGACTACAGGGGCTACAATTCTCGCATGCGCGGCATCAATACGTCAATCGTGCCCCACAGCAAGGCTGTCGATCTTCACCATAGCGGTAGCACGCATGTCATGACTTTCGTCAGGCACCACAACAAGTTCTATACCAAGCTCTTCTATGCGCTGTGCCAACTTATCGGATATGCGCGAATCTGTGATGATAAGATCCACCTCATCCATATTTGCGATCTTGCTGAATCCACGGCGACGGAACTTTGAGGAATCAGCCAGCACAATAGTCTTCTGCGCCGAGCGCATCA
This sequence comes from uncultured Muribaculum sp., assembly GCA_947573015.1. Classification (GTDB taxonomy): domain Bacteria; phylum Bacteroidota; class Bacteroidia; order Bacteroidales; family Muribaculaceae; genus Muribaculum. The sequence goes on along the minus strand of CANPDS010000059.1, from coordinate 8,464 downwards.
TCACCTTGTTTAGATCAGCCTCACGGATGTCGGTAGTAGTGATGCCGAAGTCAAGATCAATCCCATCAACACCAAGAAATAATTTGCTGCACGAGAAGTCGGATAATGGAGCCTCAGCATATTTACCCACCGTAGAAAGAGAGCTATGACGGAGCGATCCTCCGAGCTGCACCACCTCGATAGCCTCATTACTACCAAGAATCTCCGATACCTGCAGCGATGCAGAAATCACCGTAAGCTTATGCATAGGCCGAATGCAGCGTGCCATTGCAAGCACAGTTGTGCCAGAAGCTATAATTATCGAATCATCCTTGGTGATAAGAGAGGCAGCAGCCTTACCGATAATTTTTTTCTCTTCACGGTAAAGTTTCTCCTTCTCGTTGACCGAGCGATTGTTTATATATGGATTAATAAGAATTGCTTTACCATGACTACGGTAAAGTTTGTTTTCCTTCTCCAGTTCGGTAAGATCCTTGCGGATAGTCACAGCCGATACAGCAAGCAGCGAAGAAAGGTCGGAAACCATTATTGATTCGTGCTTGATAAGCGTGTCGATAATTAGTGAGTGGCGCTCTTCTTTGGTCATAAGGTCAGACTATAGAGGGTGACATCTTGGTTTATTTTCATGCAATCTGATTGCACATATGCTAAGATACGGGTAAGCCGAGCGCAATGACAAATTCATTTGGACATTGCCGAGCGGAAGTATCTAAGACGTAGTCAAAGATACGGAATATTTATTATTCCAGTGCATTATTTGCACCAATAATTACGAAAAAGCATCATGGTTCCGGAAAAAGTGATGTATCAGCATAGTTGTTGAGCGACTTACGCAACGAGTCGACCATCATCGCACGCAATTCCGGTGGCGACAGCACCGTAAGCTTCGGACCATACGAAAGAAGCTCCTGCACAAAATCGCCGGTGAGCTTCAGCCGGAAATAAAATATCGAATATGTGTCATGTATCACCTCATGCTGCGACTGATGGAGCGGAACAGCACGGAAATATTTTGCCTGACGCGCATCAGTCCGCAAAGCCACACGCTTCACCTCTCCCTCGTCGAACACTATGCCATAACTATCACCACAATAAGCCTCTGCATCAAAATCATCCGGTATATCATACGTTTCCGGCATGATCGTAGCCTCTGTCATGCGGTCAAGGGCATACGTCTTAAGCATATCCTCCTTCACATTACGCCCAGTGACATACCACCGCTGCTTGAATATCTTCAGAAAATATGGCTCAACCACAATATCAGGAGTAGGATTCAGGCGCGAATAAGGATGATATGAAAACTTAACAGGATGACGCTCCTTCAACGCATCTACCACCGTTGAAAGAAACTGACGCGCCGACGGCACATTTTCCAGAAAAATCCTGTCGCCGATGTCTCGGGCATCGTTCAACAGATTTCCTATCGAGGCCGAATTAAGCAACCAGTTCATCACACTCTCGTGATGATCATCATTATGTGCTATAAAGTACTCGAATGTCGAAGGATTACACTCTATGTTTACCTTAAAAAGTTCTTCGATAGCATTGCGGTAAGCATAAAATGTACGGCGTGGCATCGGCTCACCGTTTGATAACGATGAGCGGAGCCATAACTGATTGATCTGCTCGCGTGTGATCGAGCCATAACGCTTTATGGTATCAATCAGCCATATATAGCGTGAAAATAGATCGCGTGCCATAAGTCATCATTTTTTACAGACTCTAAGGATAAATGAGGTAGCGGCTGCGAAGCTGCTTGAAGCGCTCTACATCGGGCGCCCATGAGGCACGCATTTCATCGACCGGAGTACCGAGTATGATCATTCGGCGAAGGGCGGCGGTGCCGGCAAGACGATCGAAAAACTTTGTGAAGAACTTATCGGCCCCGCGTTGCATATGCACATATGCGTCGGCCACATATTCCGGATTGAATCCCATATTGAGGGCATCATCATCGGACATATCATTTAGATCCACTCCATGGCAAAGCATATTCAGACAAGGCGGATGCTTGGCTCCGGACATACTGCGGGGAGTAAACGAGAATCCACGAGGCTCCATATCAGGATGCCCGTAGATGGTAAACGGTTTGTCGGTACCCCTTCCAACGCTTGCGGCAGTACCCTCCATCAGACACAAGGACGGATAAAGCCCCACTGCACGGGTAGAACGGAGATTGGGAGAAGGCGGCACGGGCAATGTGTAACGCGTATCATGAGTATATCCATCACATGGCACCACCACAAGATCGCACTTGAGGTTGTCATCGAGCCATTTTTCGCCATTTGCCGCAAGAGCAAGCTCACCCATAGTCATTCCATGTATCACCGGTATCGGCAGACGCCCTACACCAGAGCGAAGACGCATATCGAGCACCGGCCCATCCACTATCCATCCGATAGGATTAGGGCGATCAAACACAACAACAGTAATGCCGGCACGGGCAGCAGCCTCCATCACCTTTATCATGGTGATATGGTAAGTATAGAACCGCACTCCTACATCCTGTAGATCGACCACTACGGCATCCACTCCATCAAGACTACCAGCTGCCACTCCAGTGCTCCCTCCGGTGTATAGCGACAATATCGGCAAACCGGTAGCTGCATCGACATCCGAGTCAATGTGCTCACCTGCATCTGACGTGCCACGGAAACCATGCTCGGGAGACAGTATCTTGGTGACATTCACCCCTGCGTGCAACATCCCGTCGAGCGTATGCGTGCCGTCCGAAAGTATGCCCGTATGGTTCGACAGCAGCGCCACTCTCTTCCCGGCAAGATGCGGCATATACATATCTACACGCTCAGCCCCAACAGTCACCTCACCTGCAAGAAGAGACGACGGTCCTGAAAGCAAGATTGCAATAACCGCAATCACAAAACCAACATTCACATTATATCTTATATATCGCACGTAATTCATATGCCAATAGGTGAGGAGGGGGATACTTGCAAAGATATGAAAAGTATTAAATATTTGCACGATATAATAGCTTATTTTTCATAAGCAGTTAAAATTTGATATTTTTTAGCACATCTGGGCATATATTTCGCCCACATGATCATAATAAATAAAAAACGCCCTGCACACATCCCCAAAAGTACGATCCGAAGCAGATTTTCAACCAGTTCTCAATGTATGGCGATATCCGTTATGACCTCCCGGCCAATCAAGGCATTAAGATCGGAGGCAAGACGCTGCCTACAAAATGCAAGTTCCTGTTTGAGCGGAGCAGAGGTAATGTAGACATGGAGCACGCCATGCTCCACGTAACGACGGGACGTATAACGGTTTATTACATGTCCTACTACCTCGGGCCAGAGATAGGCAGCACGTTGCTCATCGACAGTTGCGGTCAGCCCCTCCTGATTGAGATATTCATCAATAATATTGTTGACCGATTGCGGTTCACGGCGTTTCATATTCCCGATAACAAATAATATGGATCACAGCCTGGAGAATGTGCCTGAATCAACATGCCATATCGCATAGTCGCCACCCGTACGGCACATGAATTCATCAAGATGTGTGCGGTTGGTATCGGTAATGAATATCTGACCGAAACCCTCGCCGGTGACAAGCTCCATGATCCGCTCCACACGTGTGGCATCAAGTTTGTCGAATATATCATCAAGAAGGAGAAGAGGATGCATTGATCCCGTGTCACGCAGAAAGTCGTATTGTGCCAGGCGCAAAGCTATGGCATATGTCTTACACTGCCCCTGCGATGCGGCACGTCGCATAGGCATGCCGTCGATAAGCATATCAAGGTCATCGCGGTGTGGTCCCACCGATGTGTGGCGCACTGCCTCATCACGCCGACGCGATGCATCAAGCAATGAGCATAGCGTAGAGCCCGGAGCATTAAGCGAACTCTGATAAGCGAGACTCACCTGCTCGCCGGTGCCTGCGATAGCGTTATAATAGCGGCTGAAAATTCCGGTCAGCCGTCCTACCCACTCCTCACGAACAGAGTGGATCGACATTGCCGCCATATCCATCTGCATCTCGACCGCAGCATAGAGCGATGCATCGGTAATGCCATCGCGCAACATCTTGTTGCGTTGGTCAAGAGCACGGCCATAACGGATAAGAGCATCAAGATAGTGCGGATCAGTCTGAGAGATCACCATATCCATCAGACGACGGCGCTCGTCGGATGCTCCACGGATTATATCCACATCTTGCGGCGAGGAAATCACAAGCGGAAAAGCACCGATATGCGCCGACAGCCGCTGATATTCCTTACCTTGACGTTTTAGCGACTTACGGCGTCCGGGAGTAATACCGAGCGACAGTTGTTCATCTATCCCACGCCGCAGATATGTAGCCTGAGCCATAGCGAAATCCTCGCCACGCCGCACCACTTGCGCATCGGTCATCCCTGAGAAACTTTTGCAGAAACTCAGGAAATATATGGCATCGAGCAGAGTGCTCTTGCCCATTCCGTTGTTGCCGAGCAATGCATTGACCTTTGGCGAAAACACAAGATGAGCGTCAGCTATATTCTTGAAGTTGGTGATATGTATCTCCTTAAGAATCATAGACCGAGATCCTTAAGTAGTTTTGGGCGGAGCTGACGGGTGCGTTCTATAGCCTGCTCATGGCGCCATTCGTCAATGCGCGCCTGATGCCCGGAAAGCAGTATGTCTGGCACGCGCCATCCGCGGTATTCCGCCGGACGGGTGTAGATGGGTGGCGCGAGGAGTCCATCCTGAAATGAATCAGAGAGAGCGCTCTGTTCATCACCGATCGCGCCAGGTATCAGACGCACTATCGCGTCGGTGATAACAAGAGCCGGCATCTCCCCGCCAGTAAGCACATAGTCGCCTATGGTGATCTCACGGGTCACAAGATGCTCGCGTATACGCTGATCCACGCCCTTATAATGTCCACAAAGGATTATAATGTTGTCAAGCATCGACATCGAATTCGCCATTGGCTGAGTAAGCTGTTCACCGTCTGGCGAAGTGAAGATAACTTCATCATAGTCGCGTTCGGCCTTTAAGGCTGATATAGCGCGGTCAACCGGCTCAATCTGCATCACCATTCCGGCCTCACCACCAAACGGATAATCGTCAACCTTACGGTAGCGATTGGTGGTGTAGTCGCGAAGATTATGCACTTTTATTTCCACAAGTCCTTTGTCCTGCGCACGCTTAAGGATAGAACATCCAAGAGGCGACTCAAGCATTTCGGGAAGTACGGTGATTATGTCGATGCGCATAGCTTTTGCCTGTTATATTAATATAGTATGCAAAGTTAACTACTTTAAACGAAATATCCGTGCTACAGTAATCATATTCCTTCAATGGCGCCAACAATATGTGAATATAACTTAAATCATTCACATAATCCATCATTATACACATTTTATACATATAAATTATTTAAATTTGCGCTATTCCCCATCAACATATAATAAAAAGGTAATTTTGCATATAAATATGAACATATTCCAATATGCCCGTCGTGCGGGCATAGCCGCTGTCGCTGCGATAGCGGCCTCTGGCACTGCCGATGCCGCAGTGCGATATGTCAAAGCCGGAGCGACAAGTGGCGACGGCATGTCGTGGGCAACTGCAATGGCCGATCTCCAAGAGGCAATCGACGCCTCATCCCCGGGCGATGAAGTATGGGTAGCTGCAGGAACTTACAAACCAACCACACTCATCAACAGCTCAGTAGCCGACTCGCGCGCCTTCATCCTGAAGGATGGAGTATCGCTCTTCGGAGGATTTGCCGGCATCGAGAGCAGCAAAGAGCAACGCACCATCAAAGCCGGAGGCGCTCAGTGGGACATGGCCAACGAGACCATCCTCAATGGCGATGATGATGTGCCCGACACATGGGAACGCATACTCACTCCAGGCACCACATACCGCTACTCATATAAATTGACAAGCGATAATGACAGCCACATACCGGGCACACAGAACAACTCCACACATGTACTGTACCAGATCGATGTAATCCGCAATAATACTGTGATCGACGGATTCACAGTAACCGGCGGATGTGCCGACACACACAAGACCAAAGCATCAGGCGGAGGTATATATGCCATAGGCAACGTGAGCATCAATGCCTGCCGCATCATCGAAAACTCCGCATATTTCATCAACGAAGCCTATGACCCCATCTATGCGCTCGGTGGTGGCGTATATCTCAACGGCGCCGGAAATGCTTCGGTGACCAACTGCTACTTTGCACGCAACTTCACAACTTCAAGCTACACTGCAGGAATGGGAGGCGGACTCTACGCTCAGAACGCCACTGTCGAGGGGTGTTTGTTTGAAGCATGCGTGGGCGAAGATGGCGGTGGTGCAATGTATCAGAGCAAAGGCAACATTAACAACTGCACATTCCGCGACTGTTACTCCTCCTCCGGAGGTGCTCTATACACCATCGGCGGCACTGTAGAGAATATCGACGTGACCGACTGCCGCGGACTAAATGGTGGTGGTATCGCGATCCTTGACGAAAGCGTGGTAACACACGCACGTGTATGGGACTGTTATGCCGACGCCACCGAATTCGGCGACGATCTTGGCGGATCAGGTGGTGGTATATACATAGAAGGTGGTACTGCACGCGGATGCGTCGTATACAACAACACATCCTTCAATGGAGGTGGCATCTGCCTGCGCACAGGCAATGCCGTAAACTGTACCGTACAAAACAACTCCTCACGCAAGAACAGTGCTTCAGTAGTAAACATCGACGAATGGCCGGGCACCGGTGCACTCAAAGGTGTCAGCAACTGCATAAGTGCTCCCAATGTAGCAGCATCAAACTTCACAGCACCCACTACATTCAGCGGACGCGCCGACAACGCCTCTCAAAAAGAAGCTCTTGCCAATGCCGACTGGAGCCTTGCAGAAGGTAGCGAATTTATCGATGCCGGCACATCTACAGCAGGAATGCAGGAATCAACCGACATGGCCGGCAATCCTCGCGTTATGGGCTCAAGCATCGACGTAGGTGCATACGAATATCCCAACGATGTAGCGCCAAACGCCACCCTTACATTCGACGGGAGTAATACTGAGGTAGTAGTACGCTTCCGTACTACCGATGGCGTAATGAAGATGACAATAGGCAACGACACATACACAGTATCCGATCTCAAGCCCAACACCGACAAGGCTGTGGCTGTGCCGCTCGGTGAAAACACCACCGTAAAGATTTTTGCCGACGGCCTATCCCGTCTCAACATCAATGCACAGGGTCTCACAGCTATCGACCTGAGCAAAGCTCCGGCCCTTACCATGTTGCAGCTTGACGGCAACAAACTCACTGCGCTCGACGTATCGGCCAACCCTCTTCTTACCGGCATATACGCTTCCGAGAATGCCATAGTCCACCTGAGCGGCCTCGACCAATGCTCAGCCTTACGCGTGCTTCAGATGCACCACAACCAGCTGGCAGGATCAATCGATCTAAGCGGCATGAAAGCCCTCTCGCAAGTAGAGGTATACAACAACTCACTCAGCGAACTTATACTCCCGTCACACGCCACACTCATCGACGTGGATTGTGAAAACAACCAACTAACATCTATCGACGTGGCCGGACGCCAGAGCCTTCGCGATCTCTCAATCTCAGGCAACAATATCACCACCATCGACGTTTCGGGATGTCAGGCGCTTGAAAATCTGTATGCAGGTGAAAATGCCATTACCGAAATAAAGGGCCTCGGTGACTGCAAGGTGATACAGACACTCAACCTGAGCTACAACCGCCTGACAAACATTGACATAAGCGTAGCGCCATCCATTACCGGCCTATATCTCTACAATAACGAGCTTACCTCGCTCGACCTCTCCGGCAATCCCAATCTGAGTTGGATCAATGTCAACAACAACCACATACCTGCCCTTGAGGTGAATCATATGGCCAACCTACGCCTATTCTTCGCCAACGACAATGAGCTTACAGAGATCGACCTGTCGAAATCAACACTCTGTATGCAACTGCAACTCGGCAACAACCACCTCGCTTCGCTCGATGTCACCAACCTTCCCTACCTCTATTGGCTGAAAGCCGACGGCAACGAACTGACCTCGCTCGACCTCTCGGCCAACAAGTCACTGAGCCTCCTCGAATGCGGCGGCAACAAGATTACATCTCTCGATCTAAGCAACAATTCCACCATACGCCGTGTTGCCGCTGAATACAATATGCTGACTTCGCTCGACGTAGCAGCCAACAAAGACCTCTGCGGCATATCTCTCCAAGGCAATGCCATGGAAACAGCGGCCATAAATGCAATGATCGAACAGCTTGCTGATGTCACCGGTCAGGAACCCGTGGCCGGTAGCGAATGGATCACCATACTCGATATAAGCGCCATGCCCGGCACCTCCGGAGCCGATATAGCTGCGGCCCAAGCCAAGGGATGGCGAGTGACAGCCGATTCCGGAAGCGGCATCGACGACATTGATATCGACAGTGCCGA
>CANPDS010000058.1 GCA_947573015.1 uncultured Muribaculum sp. | reverse complement strand
ATCGAGGTTAGCGTCATAACTCTGCCCCACAGACCAAGAGCCAGATCCATCCTGAGAAAACTGCACATTGCCCTCTACACTGACAGGTTCTCCGGCTTTAGGAGTAACCACAAACTGGGCATCGGCAATGGCGAATGAGGCCAACATGGCCAACGATGCAAGTATATATTTCTTCATGGCTGTTTATTTCTTTATAAATTTGATAGAACTGCCGCCAACACGAAGAACGTAGACACCAGCGGCAAGCTCAGATACATCAATACGCTCGGAAGTACTGCCGATATTTCCGCCAAGCCTTACGGCACCAGACATATCATAGACGCCGAAATCACGTCCAGCACAACCCATCACAAGAATCGAAGAGGAAACAGCATCAAGAGTTATCGAAGTTTCCGACTGCACCGCATCTTCAATCGAGGATGAACCGGCATCGTAGATAAAACTAACTGATGTAACTCCGCTCACAGCATCTCCAGCTCCATCGGTCTTGACAATAGAAAAAGTAGTGGCATCATCTGCCGCTACAAGCATACCGACCTGCTCCATAGGCACCCTGACACCACCGTCAGTGACCATCATCCAGCAGGATTCAGCCTTGCCGACAGCCAGCGTAGCGACCATCGCGCATAAAAGTAAAACTTTCTTCATAAATTTGCGTCATATGTGATTTAGTTGTCGCAAATATATGCAAAAACTTTCATTAACACAAAATCATAGTATATTTGCAATGGAATTAAAACTATTATCTATATGAACAGCCAAAACCACACGACAAAAATATTCTCCTGCCATTTCAATGAAAGAGCATATTATCGAGAGCTTATGATTGCCACATTAAGTTTAGGCATCGGAATACCTGTAGCAGTATGGATAATTATGCGATCTTTCCAGCCCATAGCATTAGGCGCTACCCTATACATTACCATATTATATATTATAGCACATATTTGGACAAAAAGAATATTTCAACGCACTAATATTACCATTACGGAAAACAATCTTCTCATCTACAAAGTACCCGGACGCAAACAAGTAGTATATCCTATCGATAAGATCGAAAAGATCAGACAAATATGCTCTGCACAAGAGCGAAGGAAATGCCATGCAGAATACCCTCTGTCATTATCGCGCAATGGAGATTCGTTAATTCCAGAGCAAGGTATAGCAATATGGTTCAACCGCAAATGGCATAAAAGATTCTGTCCGATATTTTTTAATCCATCCGATCAGGATAAGTTAATCGAATGCCTAATCAGCCGTAATCCAAATATAGCTATAGATGACATGGATGATACTGAAATTTCACTTAACAACAGTGTGAATCCGCGTTAATTATCATTAATAATATTTATCAATCCGGCATATCATTTTGCTTATATATTAATCAATTCGTAAATTCGCAGTTACTTTCAACCAATCTACAATCTATGGGGCTGACTGGCTTTGACAGCGTGTAGAGGTGGTGTGTAAGCATGCAGAGCGATGATGCCCACGCTCTTTAATCAGAGACATCAAAAATTTAAATGGCGAAAACAACTACGCTCTCGCTGCTTAATCGAAGTACAGTAGATTGTCCTTTTTCCGAGACGGATCGACAAGGTGGTGCAGTTAAATCGGAAATAGGTGGTGGCCAGCCTTGGGCCAACACTGAAATTTTAAAGGCTAAGGCTGCGATTGGTGGTCGCGATCCTGTCACAGCTCTACAACCAAGTCGTGAATAAGCATGTAGAAAGCACATTAGTTCCACGTTTGGACGAGGGTTCAATCCCCTCCAGCTCCACTTGCGATACCCGAACAAAATCGGAAAGTATCAGACAAACCTTTAGCTCATTGAGCCGAATAGCAAAATAGACCTCAGACTGTCAAGCAGTTCTGAGGTTTATTTATTTTAGGAGCTAATCTTATATTTCGCAATGTAAGATTAGGACCTCTTTGCTTTTATCTGTAATGAAACATTTATATGTGCTAAGATGTTGTAATAGGAAAATGTATCTAACTATAACCATATTCAACTATGACAACAACTCCTAAAAATTTGAAAGGTACCCGCACCGAGAAAAATATCGTCGAGGCCTATATGAGTGAATCTACGGCATATACCCGCTATACATATTATGCACAGCAGGCACAGAAAGAGAGCTACTTCCCTGTGCAGAAAATTTTTGAAGAGACAGCCGACAATGAACTGCATCACGGCAAAGTATTTCTGAAGATGCTACAGGGTGGTACTGTCGATGGCACAATCACTGTTGACGCCATTGCATCACAGGACACAGCCTCCAATCTTGAGATCGCCATACACGAAGAGCTCGATGAAGCCGTAAAATCCTATCTGGCCGCCGCCAAAGTAGCTGAAGAGGAAGGTTTTCCTGAAATAGCCGAACATTTCAAGGCTATCGCATCAGTTGAAGAGAAGCATAAAGACCGCTTCCAGCGCTATCTCGACCGCATTAAAGCCGGCACACTATGGAAACGCGACAAAGCCATCACCTGGAAGTGCCTGGTATGCGGATACGAGTTTGTCGGCACCGAACCGCCAAAGACATGTCCCGCATGTGACCATCCTTATCAGCATTACATGCCGATGGATATGTAATCTACCCAGGGATAGTATCGGTAAGTAAGTCATGAAAATTATTGCGAATTATTTAATTTTATATCTTTATACTCTCCGCGGCATTCTTTCGATGCTTTTTGCTCTCATCTTCAGTCGTGTAGATTACTACACTCCTTCATCTTCAAGCAAAAATCATCTGAAATTATGCATCCGGATAGTATAAAATAATTTTCAAGACTTACTTAATTAAAAAACAAACCTTGCTTTGGCTCGCAGTACGCACCAAAGCAAGGTTTATTTTTAATGAATCACAACGTCAATAGCATCTATCTCGCTACTGTGATGAAAGGCCGAAGAGCCGGAAGCGTGTCAGCCATTGCCTGCGCGGCAAGGTTAGCCACAAAATTGGCACCACGAATATTAAGATGAGTATTGTCTATCTTGCCTTCAGGAGCAAAAGGATAAGTATCGGCCGGAATCCACATATAGTAATCGCGCGAAGCATCCCTGCCTATAGCCTGAATAGCGGTATGGGTAATGGCATTCATATCAATGAATGGCACATTAAGTTGCTTCGCCACCCGGCGCGGAGCATCAAGATATTCACCATGTGTGTCAACAAGGAGGCCCCCCTCTGAGGCATAGGCCTCAGGATGGTATCCTTTCTTGTAACGATCGGCGACAGTGACTGCCGGTGCACCCGGTGCCGGGAAATTGCGTCTGACAATAGAATTCATAAGTATTGGCGTCGCACCCTTGTCGATAGCCTCCTGAGCAAACCGACGTAAATTATCATCGAATGTTGAGCCAGGTATAGTATGTCGCTTAGGATCGTTAGCTTTCTCATCGTTATGTCCGAACTGTATCACTAGATAGTCGCCTGGACGCAGCTTGTCGATTACCTTGTCCCATCTACCTTCATCGATGAAACTCTTGCTTGAACGTCCGTTTACCGCATGATTGTCAACGCGCACAGGTCCACTGAGCAACGAGGGTAACATCTGTCCCCACCCTCGTTCTTGATTCTCGCCACGCAGGTCCTTGTCGGCCATCGTAGAGTCACCTATCATCATTATAGTTACCGTATCGGTTGGAACGTCTACGGAGATCTCCACACTACAAGGATCGGTAACTTCGGCGTGCAGGCCCTCCATATACTTTTGCCAATCCGACAGTGCCACGGGTGCCCCTTGCTCCTTTGCCGACGCAAAAGCCATCGAATATGATATGCTACCTGACGTATCCGGAACAAGACGCAGCAGATAATTGAGCGAATCCTCCTCCACATTACATATATAGCGTTGGGCAGTGGTCACACCTACAGCAATCGTCTCAGGCAGTTCCGGATGCTTCTTGTCGGGGATATTGGTGCCGCATGCCAATGCGATGCCGGAGTTTACAAGATAGCCAAGGTTGCTATCCGGCTCTATTTTCAATACCCCTGTAGCGAAAGCCCCAACAGGTGCGCCATCAAGACCACTCACATCAATCCGGATATCGCGGCGACCGGTCCATTGAGTATAACGTTGTATCATATCATATGTATGGCCAGATATATGCCATCCCGGAGTGGCAACCTCAACCACTGACCGCACCGGGCCGGTAGTAACCACACGCTGAGTACGCTGCGCAACAGTATCAATTGTAGCAAGCTGTCCATCCCTGGTGACAGCACGAAAAGATCCCGCACCTATGGAATTTCCAGCCCATAATATATCACATCCGTATCCCTGAGCCATCTGTTCTCCAGTAGGATAAAACGCAGTCGAGGCAAGTTCAAGACGCGCCGACGGTTTGCCATACAGGTCGATGCTCTGCCGATTGTCAGCATATACACGTATACCACCATAAGTACCCTCAAGCATTATGCCGTGGCCGAGGATAGCATCATAAGTGGCACGCGGAAAGTCAGAGCCTGAGAATGTCACACCATCAGCATGTGGGTAACGCTTGTTGCTGTCGCGAAGCCGCAGACCGGCCCATGTTGCGTTAGCAAACTCACTCCCGGATGTGCCTTCCCCGACAGTGACATGCGCCGTTACAGTAGCTTCTGCAGGAACATCAACGGTAAATGCCAATTCATCCGGATGGCCATCGCCGTCCATATCATCAAATTGCCACGGAATGGAAGTTCCATTTAAAGTCACACGGGCCAAAGGCGCATCCCTACCCCATATCATACCACTGACTGGGACAGCGATTCCAACTCCTGTACGGAGCTCTTTGGATGGATTGGTTATGGCTACTTCGAGGCTTGTGGCCCCATTGGCTACAACGGTGCACAGAGCCGCTGCAAGCATAAAAAATGTGCGGTTGGTGTTGATCATTGGTCTGCTATATGGATATTATTTGGCGAAATTGGGTGTAATAGTTTTCACCCGGCTGTGTTACGGCTGCAAATATAAGGAATTTCCAAAAATTAATGCTTAAGTTTGCACTGACAACTCACACCAACTCCCTTTCAACGGGGAATTGCCAATATCCATAACCTCAATAGACAGATCATGAAAAAATACCTGATGCACATCGCCTGCCTGTTGTTGCCCGTACTCGGCTATGCTGCCGGAGCATGGGACACGGACTACATGCAGATAGATCAAAGCGTGCAAAGGCCTACTTTCCCTGACAAGACATTTCCCATCGGAAAGTATGGTGCAAAAACATCGGCCAAACCCGAGAAAAACCAGAAAGCAATCAACAAAGCCATCGAGGCGTGCAACAAAGCCGGAGGTGGCACTGTCATAGTTCCGGCAGGAGTGTATGAGACCGGAGCTATACGTCTGCTCTCCAACGTGAACCTTGAAGTGCAGGAAGGAGGCACACTTCTCTTCGTATTCCAGCCGGAGCTTTATCCCGTAGTACCTACCCGTTGGGAGGGACTCGACTGTTGGAACCTCTCACCTTGCATCTACGCATTTCAAGCCGACAACGTAGCCCTCACAGGCCGCGGCACCATTGACGGTGGCGCAGACAACGAGCACTGGTGGCCATGGTGCGGCAAAGACCGCTTCGGATGGAAAGAGGGCCAGCCACGCCAACAGGATGACCATGCCCGTCCCCGCCTGCTCCGTCTGGCCGAGGATGGCGCCGACATGGATGAACGCCGATTCACCGCTACCGACTGTTTGCGCCCACAGCTGGTCAACTTCAACCAGTGCAACGGTGTGCTCATAGAGAATGTCACCCTTCTGCGCTCACCATTCTGGGTAATCCACCCACTGCTTTCCAAGAATGTTACTGTAAGCGGTGTACATATCAGCAACGACGGTCCTAACGGCGATGGTTGCGACCCCGAATCGTGCGACGGAGTAGTAATCGAGAACTGCTTCTTCAATACAGGCGACGACTGCATCGCAATCAAGAGCGGACGCAATAATGACGGACGTCTATGGGGGCGCCCCTCAGAAAACATCATCATCCGCAACTGCCGCATGGAGAATGGCCACGGCGGCGTGGTGATAGGCAGTGAGATATCAGGCGGATGCCGCAACGTATTTGCCGAAAACTGCACCATGGACAGTCCCAACCTAGACCGAGTGATACGCATCAAGACCAATACCTGCCGAGGAGGTGTGATAGAGAATATCTACGCACGCAACATCGAGGTAGGACAATGCAAAGAATCTGTAATGCGAATCAACCTTGACTATGAGCCACGAGAGATATGCTGCCGTGGGTATCTGCCTACTGTGCGCAACGTATATCTTGATAATGTGACATGCAACAAGAGTCGCTACGGCATCCTGCTGAATTCACTCGATTCAGTAGCAAACGTATATAATATAAATGTAGAGAATTGCCGCTTTGACGGTGTAGCCGAGAACAACAAAATAACCGGAAAGGTAGGAGAAGTAAATTTCCGCAACACCACCCTTAACGGCAAACCATGCATCAGCGCCACCCCCTACCCCAACCTAAGCCAATGGCTCACCCGTTCAGAGATGCAACGTGTGCCACAAAGTTGTCTGCTCGACTTCTCTAAGAAGCCCAAATGGAGCTACGTGATGGGGATCGAGCTTGAATCAATGCTCGACACATATCTGCGCTACGGCGACGATGACATACTCGGATACTGCAAAAGCTATACCGACACCATGATCGCTCCAGACGGATCTATACGCGGATATAATCTACTTGACTATAATCTCGACAATGTGCGCACAGGTCACTTCGTGGCCGCACTCCACGAGAATTTCCCAGAGGACAAGAACCTGACAGCCATACGCACCCTACAGTCGCAACTCGACAAGCAGCCACGCACAAAGGAAGGAGTCTACTGGCACAAGGCAATGTATGCATATCAAGTATGGCTCGACGGCATATTCATGGGACTCCCATTCCGCGTGAAGACAGCCCATATGCTCCCCGCAAAGAAGCAACTCGCCATATACAACGACGCTGTCGACCAACTAAAGAAGACTTACGAACGTACTCTCGATGCCCCAACCGGACTAAACCGCCATGCGTGGGATGAGAACCGTGATATGTTCTGGAGCAACGACACTACAGGCCTCTCACAACACTGTTGGGGACGCGCCCAAGGTTGGTATGTAATGGCATTGGTGGAGATACTCGATGCTCTTCCCACCGACTATTCCCGTCGTAACGAGGTGGCTGATCTTCTCACACGTACACTCGACAACGTAGTGCGGTGGCAAGATGCCGACTCAGGAGTATGGTGGCAAGTGATGGATCAGCCAGGACGCGAAGGCAATTATCTTGAAGCCACATGTTCTTCAATGATGGCCTACTCCATGCTCAAGAGCGTGCGCAAAGGATATATCGACGCACGATTCATGGATCCTGCACTGAAAGCATACAATGGCATTGTCGACCGTTTCCTTAAGGTAAATCCCGACATGACAATTTCGCTTACAGGATGCTGTGCGGTGGCCGGACTCGGTCCGGGCGTAAGTCCTGCCGTGAGCAAAGCCGCACCAAAGGTAAAGGAAAACCGTCGCCGCGATGGCTCTTTCGACTACTACATTTCCGAACCTGTGCGCGACAACGATGCCAAAGGCGTAGGTCCGTTCATCTGGGCCTCACTTGAAATGGAACAACTCGGGCATTCAACCGCCGATGCCCTCAACGACATATTACGTACAAAGGCAGCCCAGTAACACGTGCCGCCAGATAACGTTTTTTCTACTTTTTTTGTTAGACTACTTATTTATACTTTTTAATCCACATTCCATAGACAGAATATTATCCATAGACACTCTTAGAAAGGATAATAGACAGAAACCATAATAATGTTTGACGAAAGAGTCGGTGACCGGGAGGTTATCGACTCTTTTTTTCGTAAAGCCAGAACGCATACGATGATTCGGATCACGACAGAAATCTTGCTGAAATGCTCTAAAAAAGTTGACATGCTGATTGCGGAACATTCACGAAAAATTATTAACTTTGTGCGCAATAAATTAAACCATATCGCAATATGTCATCATTTATTGCAGACAGAGTAAAGATGGAGGGACTTACCTTTGACGACGTCCTCCTGATACCCGCTTACAGCGAAGTGCTTCCGCGCACAGTTGATCTCACCACCCGTTTTTCCCGCCGTATCACACTTAACGTGCCTCTGGTTTCCGCAGCAATGGATACCGTTACCGAGGCCCGTCTTGCTATTGCCATAGCCCGGGAGGGTGGCATTGGCGTTATCCACAAAAACATGTCGATTGCCGAACAGGCCCGTCAGGTCCATGCCGTAAAACGTGCCGAAAACGGTATGATCTACGATCCCGTGACCATTCTCACAGGCAGCAAAGTACGCGACGCACTGGCCATGATGGAAGAATACCACATCGGCGGTATTCCTGTAGTCGATTCCGATAAACACCTTGTTGGCATCGTCACAAACCGTGACCTCCGCTTCGAACGCGACCTCGACCGTCCCGTCGACGAAGTGATGACAAAGGAAAACCTCGTCACCACCAATCAGTCTACAAACCTTGAAGAGGCTGCCGCAATACTTCAGGAGCACAAGATCGAGAAACTACCCGTAGTCGATCAGGATGGACATCTGGTAGGTCTCGTAACATATAAAGATATAACAAAGGCAAAGGACAAGCCCAACGCATGCAAGGATGCCCTCGGACGTCTCCGTGTAGCAGCCGGTGTAGGCGTCACCCCCGATGTCATGGACCGCGCTACAGCGCTCGTCAATGCCGGAGTCGACGCTATTGTGATCGACACAGCTCATGGCCACAGTAAGGGCGTAATAGGCGTACTCCGTCAGATCAAAGAGGCATTCCCGGAAATCGATGTTGTCGTTGGCAATATCGCCACAGGCGAGGCCGCTCGCTACCTCGTGGAAAATGGCGCCGACGGTGTGAAAGTAGGTATCGGTCCCGGTTCGATCTGCACCACACGTGTGATCGCCGGTGTCGGGGTTCCTCAACTCTCTGCTGTCTACGATGTTGCCAAAGCTCTTGAGGGCACAGGCGTGCCCCTGATCGCCGATGGTGGTATACGCTATTCCGGCGACATCGTCAAAGCTCTCGCCGCAGGTGCCTACAGCGTGATGCTCGGTGGCATGCTTGCCGGTGTAGAGGAAAGCCCCGGCGACACCATCATCTACAACGGCCGTAAGTATAAGGCATATCGTGGCATGGGGTCACTCGAAGCCATGGAAAAAGGCTCGAAAGACCGCTACTTCCAGGCCGGCGAAACCGACACCCGCAAACTTGTTCCGGAAGGTATCGCCGCACGCGTTCCGTTCAAAGGTTCACTCTACGAGGTGACATATCAGATGCTCGGTGGCCTCCGCTCAGGCATGGGCTACTGCGGCGCCGCCAACATCGAGAAACTACACGAGGCCAAGTTCACACGCATCACCAGCGCCGGTGTGCTTGAGAGCCATCCTCACGACGTAGCCATCACCAGTGAGGCCCCCAACTACAGCGCATCTCACCAATAATTGCAATACGAAACAATCATATAGACAGAGATATAATAAGGAACCCATGTTCCGCGTTATATCTCTGTCGTCATTTAAGCCAAGTCTTATATGGCATATACTTTATACAAAGACCTTGGCCTGTTTAATAAAGCCAAAGAAAAATAATTTAAGACCAATCATTATATTACAATGAATCTGAGCAAATCAGTAGTGGCGCTTGGCCTCTGCATGGGTGCAGTGCTTTGTGCCGACGCAAAGAAGCCATCCGATCCGGTGTTGATGACAATCGACGGCAAGGATGTGCTGCTTAGCGAGTTTGAGTATCTCTATGGTAAAAACAACATGCAACAGCAGGCACCTGTAACTGTCGATGATTATCTCGATATGTTTGTCAACTACAAGCTCAAGGTGGCCGATGCAATTGCTGCCGGCATTGACACCACTGCCGCATTCACGAAAGAATATGAAGGATACCGCCTCGACCTCGTGCGCCCGTATCTTACCGACAAAGATGAAGAGGAACGTCTAATCACCGAAGCCTACTCTCACTATCCGGAGGAGGTTGAGGCAAGCCACATAATGGTAGCGCTCGGCAAAACTCCCGAAGAACGCGCAAAAAACATGGCATTCATCGACAGTCTACGCAACGTAGCGATAGGCGGAGAGGACTTCTCAATGCTTGCGCGCAAATACTCCATCGACCGTTCTGCATCACGCAACGGAGGCAGCATGGGCTACATCACCCCAGGACGTTTCCCATATGTGTTTGAAAAAGCAGCATACGACACCCCCGAGGGACAGATCTCTCCCGTAATAGAGACGGCTTTCGGTTTCCACATTGTAAAGTCAGGCGCACGTCGTGCAGCTACCGGCGAAGTTCTCGCACAGCATATCTTGAAACTGACACAAGGCAAGACACCCGAGGATCAGACCAAAGCAAAGGCGCAGATCGACTCTATCTATACTCTTCTAAAGAACGGAGC
>CANPDS010000057.1 GCA_947573015.1 uncultured Muribaculum sp. | reverse complement strand
TGGTTATGTCGGCGTGCAGTTCGGCACCGACTTCATCCATCCATATGACATTAAGTCCAATGGATTTCACGGCCACAATAACCGCATAACCGACACAAATCTAAAGATTTCCGTCGGCTACAACTTATAGATAACTTATGATGCAATCCCCATTCATGCCATTGATTTCACAACCATTCATGCACATGGCAATCAATAACAGCGCATTAAAGTTGACCAATCGCAGGCAACCCACAATCATAAGTATCTGATAATAGACATTTTGAGCAGGCATTCATCAATGAGAGCGGCGATACTGTAGAGTATCTGCGATAAGGGGTGGAAGCAGCGGATCAAGCCCAAGAGAATATAGTTCAGAAAGTCCGGCACGGTACTTGGTGAGCCACGCTTCGAAATCACCACCATCGGCATCGGCCGACAAGCCAAACATACTGATGGCCTCCGACATATCGCCGGCCACCAAGGCGGCATATCCTGCATGCAGATAGTCGGCCGAGGTAATGGCACCTGTCTGGATCAGGCGTGAGAAATATTCGCGCGAACGTGTGGTGTCGCCGGAAAGTAGAAGCGCCCAAGCCAACGGACGTATGGCACGCTCCGGCTTCTTGCCCATAAATTCTGCCTTAAAGAAATAGTTGAGCGCCTCCTTCGGACGGTCAAGCTCCATCAGGCAATGTCCGATATTAAGCGCCACCGATGCATCGTCAGGGCGCTCCTGCTCAACACGGCGGAAATGCTCCAAAGCCTCTCCGGTACGTCCGAGCAACCGGCAAACAGCAGCCAGACGGCGGCGTGTCCAAAGGGAGTCGGCATTCAGCAGTTCAGCCTGGGAATATGCCTGTAGTGCATCCTCAAGTTTCCCTATCTGCTGATATGAATAGCCAAGTTTCTGGTACACAGCAGCATCCGGCACTACTTTATCAGCCACCATCTCCAGCACACGTGCCGCATCCTCATAATATCCGCGCTGGAAATAGAACTCTCCTACGACACTCAAGGTATCAGCCGAATGCAAGTCGGCATCAAGCAGCGGAAGAGCAAGCAGATTAAGCGGTCGTGCAAACGGATCTGCAAACTCACCCTTGCGACGAAACAGCTTGAAGAAACGGTAGAGTCCCTGCACATACTTCCCTGCCATTGCATCGCGCATTGCCTCATCGCCATCAGCACCCAGAGTAGCCTGCTGCATCTCAAGCTGCGAGAGCATACCGGCATCGATCTGCGAGAGCATCATGCGACGCTGTGCCTCAGGAGCCACGGCAAGAGCCAGACAGAATGAATATTTGTCGCCATCGCATAGGAACGGCGCGGCAGCTATGAGCGAACTTACCTTTGACGCCTCTTTGCCCAAGGCATCTGTGATGGAGCTATGGTCGGCGCGGAAGGGCATGAACCAGTTGGCCATCTCATGAAAGAACGGAAATGTCTTAAGTTGAGCGAAAGTTGGCATCATCACATCTGCTCCCTCCTCCTGCATCTTCATAAGCTCCTTCAGCTTATCGGCAACTCCAGAATCGCGCAGCATGTCGTTCCACTCCGGGTTGTCCGAAAGCATGTCCTGCAAATCATCAATGGTCGACATATCCATGTTCATATCGAGCTTCTTGAGGTCGGGGCGCAGATTTTTCAGTCGTGGTAGCAACTCATCGTTGATGGTATGGCTCACTCTCTCGGTGTCACGCGAACGGATAAACTGCATGAACACTTTGCGGACATCGTCACTCCATGATGTGGTGTTGCGCAAAGCAGCTATGCGTGATTTCAATCTGGAAGCATCCACCGATTTACGGCCTACATACATCGCCATCAAAGCCGCAGCAAGCGCCTGCATGGAGAGGCGCACCGAAGGAGTCGAGGCATATAGATCGAGGAGCAATGTGAGGCGCTTCTCATCGTAATGCTCCAGCAATCCCATCAGTAATGATGAAACAAGCAGCGATTTGAAATCATCAGAAAGAGCCGGTGACTGCAACGCATCGGCCAAAGTGGCTACCGCATCATCGGAAAGCGGAAAAGTGACCCACAGACGCATGAAAATGCGGCGCGCCAACGCCTCACGACCGCGAGCATCTGCCTTTTTGTCAGTAGTGCCATCGCCAAGTATGGCATTGAAAGCCGACTGGCTGTCGGCCATCTCCGTATATTGGCGTATAAGCGCGGAAAGGGTGTCGCCACGCTGCATCGCCTCATAGCGCAATGTCGAATAATAGAGCCTAGGCGAATCGCGGCGCTCAATCCGGTAACATGCACGGTCGGCCAATGTGCGCAATTGGGCCACAATAGATGCATAGAGATCATCACGCCCCGGATCGGCATGCCCTTTCGAGGCATATTCGAGCATCATGGTATAGGTCTGTTCCAGACGGTCGATCTCGTCGGTAATACGCCAGTCGGAGGCGAGTCCGGCAAGAGCACGGAGCTGAACAAACGCATCACGTAATCTGCGTTCTTCAAGACAGCGGTCGATCAGACCAATATATTCCTGTGGTGTTGTAGCCATATACTTAGAGCTTGTTTATGATATAACACATAACAAAAACCGAGCCAAAAAGATGTACCAGGCGCCGCATGATAACTTTTAAATCATGCGGCGCCCGGTATTGACACGTGCTGTGAAGTGGATTTCAGCACTTAAGGATTATTAAACTCCTTACTTCACAAGCACTTTCTTGACAACGCGGCCCTGACGCACCACATAGATGCCCGGGACAACACGGTCGGCCGGAATACGGAGACCTTGCAGATTGTAATATTCAACAGGTGCTTGCGGATCGATGTCGCCCATAGCTTCCTCAACTCCCGATGTCGAAGAGACAAACTTGATGCGTGGAGATATGGCGAACGATATGCCACCCTCATCGGTGTTCTCATACCATTCCTGCTCACCTGTGGGCTGATAGTTATTATCAAGCACATCAAGAAGATGGTAGGCCGTATTGCGCTCACCCATTCCACGTGACAACAGATACATAGCTATATCATCGCCATAATCGTTGGGGAAACCGGTGACAGTGATGAAGAACTCATCATCGACAGTGACAGGAGATTCAAATGTAAATACCGTAGGATCATTATAAGTCTCTGACGCATCAACCAGTTCCGAAGCCTTGAGTTGCGAAGTGGCGAGCACCGCTCCCGGAAGACCATTTTCCGACTTAGCCACAGATACGGTGACCGGGGCATCGGCGGAAACAGCTGTAGCCTTGGCAAAATATACATTGACCGACGAGATTTCTGCCGTAGCCATAGGTTTGGCAAATTTCTCCGCGAATCCTGGCATATCAAGCCAGTTGGTACCTCCATAATAGCCATACCATCCCAGCTCTACATAGCCGAGATTCTCGTTTTCATGAGTGGTGATATTCCATGCATTAGCTTCCACCCCGGCCTTTATCTGATAAAGGTAGGTGGTTGATTCTCCTACAGAGTTCTTCACCGTGAGATCGAGATCGTAAGTGCCGGGCTGAATGTAACGGAATGTCACCTCCTTATCGGAAGAAGTGGTGATATCCGCTCCCTGAATCTTCCATTCGCGACTGTCCACAACTCCTTCAGTGAGATCAGCGAAGGTGAGATCAACGCCAACCGGCACCACGAGAGCTGCCTCGGGAGAATAATAAGCCTGTTCGGGTACACCTATTACGGCTGTGGGAGGAATGCCGCGCACGGTCACAAAGTTCTTGCGTGTAGTGGTATGTTTCTCACCGGCGGCATTAGTGACAGTCAGTGTCACATCGTAGGTACCAATCTCATTGTAGCGCACAGTTGGATTCTGTTCGGTGGACGACGTAGTCTCCGCGCCCGGGAAACTCCACTCCCATGCGACAGCATATCCACGTGAAAGGTCGAAGAAGTTGACCTCATCACCCGTGATGATATTCACCTTTGCATCATCGCTGTTGTCGGGAGCCACAATCTCCATATCGTCGATCATCACGGGATCGCCATAGGAGCCTTTATATAGGAATGCAAGCTCAACAGTCTTGCCTGCGTAGGCAGAAAGGTCGACAGTATACTGTGTCCACTTGGCATCGTCGGTAGCAGCCTCCTGTGCCACGAGGAATGCATCCCATATCACTGTGCCATAGCTTCCTCCTTCGACCACGAGAAGCTGCAAGTCGGCATAATAAAGCCATACCGGATTAAACACCGCCCAGAAACGCACCTGGGCATTTTCAGGCACAACCATTTCAGGAGTGTACGCGGCATCCGATACATCTGTATCAGTATCAGGATGATAGAGGGAATATTTGCTCGAGGTGTTGACAGAGGTGAAGGAGGGCACAGTATAGCTGTAATCGCCCTGGATCATGGTCCACTGTGTACCTTTGATCACAGACCAGTCGGCAAGCTCCTCTTCAGAGTCGAAATGCCATGAGTTCACAATATTTTCGGTCTGACGGGCCGAGAATTTAGATTCAAGCTTCTGATTTACGGTAAAAGCTGCTTTGGTAACCGGACTCCATATATTATTACCTACTGCCTGCACCCAGACAGTCGTATTCTCGGTGAATGTCTTGGTCATTGTAGGTTCATGGTTAATTACAAACGGTTCCTGCAATAGTCCCCATTCATCCACTTCAGGCTCCTCGTCGCTGATTACATACCATAAAGTGAGGGCACGTTCGTCGGTAGCGGTGAATGTAACCTCAACCTCCTCATCAAAAGTGCCGCCATCGGGAGTGATTACCGGAGCATCCATAGGATCCTTGGCCACGACATGCAGAGCATAGCTTGCATCGGCGGGATAATATGTATCATCTCCGGCAAATATGGCATGGACAGTAGTCTCACCGACAGCGACAGTAGTGATGTAGCCATAACGATCAACATATGCCACACCCGTGTCATCGCACTTGTATGTCACATCCAAGCGGTTAGGATTGTTGAGGATAACACCGGCGGCATCGTCGGGCCACTCCACGGTAAGTTCGTTCTTTTCGAAACTGATCTGCGGATCCTTACGGATCACATACTCGACGGTAGCGACAGCACCATACACGCCATCCTTGCGGCCAACGGCCTTGACGGTAGTTGTCTCTGAGATTGTAAACGGCACCGAATATACTACGGCGCTCTCTGAAGCGCGAGGATTGCTGCCATCGGTGGTATAGAGAATCTCGCAACCCTCACACCCGGTGAGCGACACAGTCTGCGCCTCATCATAAGTGCCCGCAGCCAAAGAGAATGCCGGAGCCTCGAATGCCGGAGTCTCTTCGTCCCACTCTACTGTAATCTTCTTGACATAAAAATTTTTATCAGGATTATCAGCAGACCATTCTATCTTAATCTCACCTTCCTGTGGACTTTCAGATGTGAATTCATAAGATTTCATTGATGCAGCATTTGCAGCATTAATGTTTCCCATTTCCGATCCATCAGTCAGATAAGGAATACCATTAACAGACACTTTAACAGTAGCAGACTCATTGGCTATTCGAGATTCAACTATTACTTTGCTGATTTTTCCATCAAAACCTACCGAGGACATACTAAACCAAGAAGGTGTATTCGCCCCTACCCCTATTGTTTGACCGGAGGAAGCAGTCGCAGACCATTTGTAGCCTGCCACAGAACGTAGAGTCCATTTCACACCATTAAACTCTCGATCTTGTTCCGTGCGATTTGCATCATAACTTGATCCAAAGTTATAAAAACACACATTTTCTTTGCCAACACCGGCAGTAGTAGGCCAGTCGTAGCTCCAAGTCTCGGCATGAGCCGGAATGATGGCCAACAACGCCATCATGAGCGTTAAAAATGTCAGGTATACTTTTTTCATACGTTAAAAATTGTGATAATTATTGTATTTTTCACTAAAATCACAACAAATTTAATAAATTTCCATCAAAAGAAAGCATAAAGCGCCAAAATATTCAACACATCGAATATTTTACGTATTTTATTGCAGTTGTTTTCCGGTGACACCGATGCCGAACAGTGCATAATCATAGTAGACCGGATCAGCAGGACGCATGGTACGGAGCACTTCGGTGAGCTGCTCGACAGCACGACGGTCGTTGCCCTTTCGCTCGAGCAAACCGAGTGAACGCGCAGTGTTGCCTACATGCACATCAAGGGGAATATACAGCCGCGCAGGATCAATCACTCCACGCCACACTCCGAGATCGACAATACCGTCGTCGCGCACAAGCCAGCGGAGCGCCATGTTCACGCGCTTCAGTGCCGTAGTATCGAGATTGCCGGGGAGGCAACGCGAGTCGTGCACACCGCCGTTGGCAGCCCGCAGTTGGTCATTGATCAGTTCGACAAGCTTCCATGCCGGCGCGGGATCTTCGCCGACCCTATTGGCGCAAGCAAAGTCGGCAAGCGAATCGTAGCGCTCATATATGCGACGCAGACCGGCAAGGAAATTCGCCAGATTACGGGCAAAAAACGTGCGGTGGATATTCTGCTCGGGTGATAGTTCCTCATATCCGCGGTCCATCATATAAGCATATGGCTGATGGTCCATCAGGGCAAGCATGCGGTCAGCATCACGACATATCATCTTGCGGTTGCCCCATGCGATGGAAGATGCAAGTAGCGAGACGATCTCGATGTCGCGCAACGACTCGAAGCGGCGAGGAAACTGCACGGGATCGTCGGCAATAAATTCAGGTCGGTTGATCATCGCAGCCTCCCGTTCGAGGAAGTCGCGCATATCTGCAATTGAAAAATCAGTATTCATACATTACTATAAGTAAGTGATCAAATTTAACCGATAGTAAGTGATCAAAAATCTTTTATACAAGCTTATTGTATAAATTAAAGTTGAACACTTACTATCGTGTCCAAGACTGTCTATATACAAACGGGATGACCGCCGCACACCAAAATAGTGGTGCCAAGCTGTCATCCCGCGTATGGCTAAGTTGAGTGAGATATAAGCGGATTATTCAGCAGCCTCCTCTTCGCGCATGTTGTGGAACACATTCTGCACATCCTCATCCTCCTCGATCTTTTCAAGGAGCTTTTCGATAGCGGCACGCTGTTCGGGAGTAACATCCTTCACATCGTTGGGGATACGCTCAAACTCCGAAGAGATTATCTCGAAGCCATTGTCCTCAAGATACTTCTGGATATTGGAGTATTCCTCAAAAGCACCATAGAGTATCACCTGCTCCTCGCCTGTCTCATCATCGACGATATCTTCAAGTTCGTCCACTCCATAGTCGATAAGTTCGAGTTCGAGATCCTCGAGGCCTACGCCCTCCTTGGGTTTGATCTTGAAGACGCTCTTGTGGTCGAAAAGGAATGTGAGGGAGCCCTGTGTGCCGAGGCTACCGCCATGCTTTGTGAAGTAAGAGCGCACGTTGGCCACGGTACGGGTGTTATTGTCGGTAGCAGCCTCAACGAATATGGCGATGCCGTGGGGTCCGTATCCCTCATAGGTTATCTCCTTATAGTCGCCGGCATCCTTGTCGGTAGCCTTCTTGATGGCACGCTCCACTGTATCCTTGGGCATGTTTGCGGCCTTGGCATTCTGCATAAGAGCACGCAGACGCGGATTGGTGGAAGGATCGGGACCACCGGCCTTGGCAGCGATAGTGATTTCCTTACCAATGCGGGTAAATGTACGCGACATATTGCCCCAGCGTTTCAGTTTTCTTGCTTTGCGGTATTCAAAAGCTCTTCCCATAGTAGGTATATTGTTATATATTTATTGTAAAGATAATATTATCGGAGTGAAGCGCCGAGTTGCTTTGTGAGATTATTGATAATCTTCTGCATCACGGCATCGATCTGCTTATCCTGAAGTGTCTTTTCGTTGTCCTGAAGGGTAATGGCGATGGCATAGCTCTTCTTTCCCGGCTCAAGGTTCTTCCCTTCGTATACGTCAAAGAGTGTGACATCGCGCAGAAGCTTGCGCTCGCTGTCACGTACGGTTTTCTCAATCTGTGCCATTGTGACAGAGGTGTCGACAAGGAGAGCCAGATCGCGCTTCACGGCCTGGGTCTTAGGCAGGGGTGAGAATGTCACATTGTGCTTTGTAGCGAGCTTGACAATGGCAAGCCAGTCGAGCTGAGCATACATCACCTCAACTTTCAGATCGCAACGCTTAAGCATATTCTTACCCACTATACCCATCACTCCGAGCACTTTGCCCGAACGGGTCTTTATCTCCATGGCGGCGCTGAAAAGAGGATGTGCAGCCTGAGTCATCTCAATCTCACGCGGTGATATGCCAAGACGAGCAAGTACCTGCATCACCACTCCCTTAAGATGGAAGAAGGTAGCCTTTTCGGCGGGAGCTGCCCAGTTGGCCTGACGGATGTCGCCGGTGAGCCATATACCGAGAAGTTCTGTCTCAGTAAACGGAGCTATAGGATTCTCGGCAGTAGAGGCGATATCGGGATTGCAACTGTAGCTTTTGCCGAACTCGTAAAGGCAGAGATCGGGATCGCGGCGGTTGACATTATGTTCTATCACCTCAAGGCCACCGAAGAGCAGAGTCATGCGAAGCACGTTGAGGTCGGTGCTCAAAGGATTGAGCAGTTTGACAGGCATGCGCTGTGGCTCGGTAAGTCCATCGAAGTAGCGCTCGGCAGTAAGTGAATTATTCAGAATCTCGTGGAAACCCTGTGCCGTGAGCTGTTCGCTGACGAGTTCACGCAGATCGTTGGTTTTATCAGTGAAATTCTTATATGAGAGTGACGACTTTACCGATGTAGATATCTCCACATTGTTGAATCCGTAGATACGGAGCACATCCTCCACCACATCGCATGGGCGCTGCACGTCTACGCGATATGTCGGCACAAGGAGATCCACAGCTTCGGTAGTCTGCCCAGTAACCTCCATCTCAAGCGATCTGGCAATAGCCACAACCTGCTCGGCAGGGATATCCTTGCCTACAAGAGAGTTGAGATAGTTGAATTCGAGATGTACGGGGAAGGGCTTGACCTCCGTAGGATATATATCTACCGGATCGCCGCAAATCTCTCCGCCGGCAAGCTCCTTGACCAGCATGGCGGCGAGCTTTACGCAGTAGAGCGTAGCGTTGGGATCAGTGCCACGCTCATAACGGAACGATGCATCAGTGCTGAGGCCATGGCGGCGTGCGGTCTTGCGCACGGATGTGGGGTTGAAGTATGCGCTCTCAAGGAAAATAGATGTTGTTCCGTCGGTAACGCCGGAATCCAGCCCACCGAACACACCGGCGATACACATCGGTTCTTCGGCATTGCATATCATGAGATCAGCCTCATCGAGCTTACGTTCCACACCGTCGAGAGTGGTGAATGGAGTACCGGCAGCGCATTTGCGCACCACTACCTTGTCACCCTTTATCTTGTCGACATCAAAGCAGTGGAGAGGCTGTCCCATACCGAACAGGATGAAGTTGGTGATATCGACTATATTGTTGATGGGGCGCTGACCTATGGCAGTGAGAAGATTTTTCAGCCATTCGGGACTTTCAGCCACCTTGATGTTACGTATGGTTAGACCGCTGTAGCGTGGACATGCAGCATAGTCATCAACCTCCACTGCAATAGCTCCGTCGGGACGGTCGGTGGCAAATGCCTCGACCGATGGCCGCACAGCCTGAGCAGCATCGGCATGACAATCGAGCCAAGCAGCTACGTCGCGAGCCACACCATAGTGTGAGGCTGCATCGACTCTGTTGGGTGTGAGATCTACCTCAAGCACATAGTCGCTTTTGAGGTTATAGTACTCGGCAGCTGGGGTGCCCGGAGCAACCTCTTCGCTGAGCACAATGATACCGTCGTGGGAAGTGCCCACTCCGATCTCATCCTCAGCACAGATCATACCGAATGATTCAACACCGCGGATTTTTGATTTCTTTATCTGGAATTCTTTATCACCATCATAAAGAGTGGTGCCTACGGTAGCCACCACTACCGTCTGTCCGGCAGCCACATTTGGCGCACCGCACACGATCTGTGTGGCCTGTCCGTCACCAAGATCCACAGTAGTAATATGGAGATGGTCGCTGTTGGGATGTTCCTCGCAAGTAAGCACCTTGCCGATTACAATGCCGCGCAAACCGCCTTTCACGGATTCAACCTCTTCGACCGAACCTGTCTCAAGGCCTACAGAGGTCAGCACCTCGGCAAGCTTTTCGGGCGACAGGGGCATGTCGATATAGCGTTTTAGCCAGTTATATGAGATATTCATAAGTCTTATTGGAAAAATAGATGGGCCGCAACGGCCTTATTATCGCGCAAATTTACGAAATTTTTACTAATGAACTGATTTAAACATATTGCAAAATGTTAA
The DNA here is from genome assembly GCA_947573015.1 of uncultured Muribaculum sp. Classification (GTDB taxonomy): domain Bacteria; phylum Bacteroidota; class Bacteroidia; order Bacteroidales; family Muribaculaceae; genus Muribaculum. The sequence goes on along the minus strand of CANPDS010000057.1, from coordinate 227 downwards.
ATCATCGATGGCATAAACGTTTTAGAGTGCCGTTCTTAGTGTGACAGCCTCTTATAACCATCCCTTATATGGAATATCACCATTCCTTACCGGAAAAAACAGAAATGTTTGGCACAAACGGTTGGCTGATTAAAAATAATTCTATACTTTTGCATCACAAAATCACATATACCATGCGGCAGTAGCTCAGTTGGTAGAGCATCAGCTTCCCAAGCTGAGGGTCGCGA
>CANPDS010000056.1 GCA_947573015.1 uncultured Muribaculum sp. | reverse complement strand
TTGAGATGTCTGTCAATGAAAGTGTGCCTGTCAGACGTGTGGAGATTGGCGTAGCATGTATTTTTAACACAGTACGCCCTTTTGATTCAAATGGGATGGAGAGTGTGACATAGTCAGATGTCTCGCTTTCAAGTGTGACGCGAGGGAAAGTTGTCTGGCTGTCAGCTGTGATTTCTGTCACATCAAGTCCGAAGGTATTTCCTGAGGCTTTGTAGCGTAACGACAGTTTTGCCTTTTCGCCTTGGGGAATGTCGATAGCCGTTGTGAATAGTGTGTAGTTGTTCCAGTTACCTGAACCGGTATATGTGAAAGCACCGTCGGTATATTGGTATCCGGCAGTTGATGTGATTAGATCTGCTGCGGTTGACGGATCCCATACTGATGGATAGGAGGTAAGCGCCGGAGTTGTGAATGTGACAGACTTGGTGTTGCTACTGGGATCCTTATCGGTCATGCCTTCAGGGGCGAGGAGCTCTACGTTGAGCACATATTCTTTTCCAGGCTCTAAGCTTAGTTTGTGGTCGAGAGTATCCAGTGTCGCTTTAAATTTGTTGTCCGGGAGAGTTACATCAAGATCTTCGGTGAATAGCTCTACATCGTTGAGCGACACTTTAGCAGAGATGCCTGTGATTTCTCCACCACCGGGATTGCCGATATTTATGGAGATGGGTACGGATAGTGCCGGTGAATTGAATGCTGCTGTGGGCGATGTAATTGATGTGAGTCTTATGTCACATTCTGTCGCAGTGTCCTGAGCATAAAGCATTATAGGAGAGGCAAGTATTGCCACGCCTATGGCTTTTAAAGTTTTTGAGTAACTTTTCATTGATTATGACAGAGATTGGTTAGATTTATTATTTATTATATGGTGTATAAATTTAGTGATATTCTTGGTAGAATCAGGATCTACTCTATTGAAAATGAAATAAAATTATACGGAATGTGATATTTTATATATGAATGGTATCAGATGCTTGTATGATGTGGCTACCATGTATGGCACGGTCATGCATACTGTTATTTACGGTGTTTGGGATTGGCCGGAAACCAACCTTTCTTTACGCGTATCTCCTGCTCACCTATTTCCTTGATGCTCCATAGCGCGGAGAATCCGATTACACCGAGTAGCGTTGACCAAAGCACGTTGGCTACTATGAGCGAACATGCAAGACATATAATGCCGAGAAGTAGGAACCACCATCGGCATACTTTTCCAAAATAATAATATCCCTTTATGACAAGTGGATGGAATGCTCCGATTATAAGGAATGTTGCGGCGCCGATGACGACTCCGAGCAAATGGTTCTGTTGGAGTAAATCTGTTATTTCCATTTAATAATCTGTAGCCCGGAGGGGGATACTGATATTTTTGTTATAATATTCATTTATAGTCAATTATGTTTTTAGAATTTATTTTTTTGACTACGTTTTGACTACATAACGAAAAATTAGTAAAAAGCGCCGCGATCTTTGCCTACTCTTAGGTCATCGGGCGCCGTGCTCTTGTGTCTTAAATTCATTTAACGAGCGGTGCAAAGATAGGGTTTTATTTCCATCCGCGCAAATCGGCCGCCCCCGATGAGGTAACCGGCCATCGGGCCGCAACCCTCCAGTGTCAACCCTCATCCGCTGGCGGCGTCTCTTGTTACCTCATCGCCGTGGCGGTGGCTGTTGTCAACTTCGGTTATTGGTCAGCCCCATTGACCGGCGATACTTCTTGTCGATCACGCCTATAGAGCGCATGTAATCCAGACAGTTCATCGCAAACCGCCGTATTAATTCGGGGTTCATGCCGTCGGCGTGGATCACCATCACATCACCTAATATCCGCACTTGTGGCTTAGGGGTGTTATCGTCCATCGTCCGGCCCTCCTTTGCTCTTGTTGTACTCCTGTAGTGCCTTGGTACGTGATTGAGGGGATAACGTGCCGCGCGGGCTTATCTGCTTTCCTATGCCGCAATGCAGTGGCTTGGTGTGTTTCCCTCGGCAATGGGGGTCTACCCTGTTGAATCCTGCACCGCGTGCCACGGCGCGGCGTGCACGTCTGCTCAGACTCATAGCGCACCTCCTTTCCTCTCTAACATTTTGTCAATGTCGGAGGCCCGGTACATAACCTTATTGCCTACCCTCACGTGTTTAAGATAGCCGATCTTATTCCAACGCCATAATGTAGCGCGGCTTCCTCTCTGGTTAGGGTCGGTTTCTCACGGTGTGCCGCTATCGCCTCCGCTGTCTTTACCTCATGGGCGTGGCACATTCCGTCTACTACATTTTTAAGGTCGGCGGCACTCACAACAAGCATAACGCCGGGCGTGCCCTCCGCGATCTGATTAATTAGTGTCGGTGTCATTTTGTCGCATAATTAAGTTTTACGCAACAAAGTTAATCGGGATTCGAAATGCAAAAAAGCACATTAATTGCGGGTTGCAGAAACGCCCTTTTGTGTTGCATATGATTGCAATAACATTGCATTTTTAGCTGATTCCAGGGTGATACACATGTTTTAACATTGCAAAATAATCCATACGACTGCAAAATATTGCAACAAACACCCAAATATGGCGAATTAATGTGCAATTTTTTTTCGAAATTCTACCTCCCAGCGCTCATTTTCGCCCTTAATAAGATCAAAAAACGCACTGTCGCTATATCTTTTTATCTTCATGGTCTCGCTGTAGGCGCGCCGTATCTGTGTAGCATCCCATCCCGCATATGACACCGAAAAGGCCAGATATAGTGCTGTTCTTTCTAATTGGCCGGAGGGCATCTGTATATATCCGTAATGCTCCAGCGCAGCCATAAGCCGCCCCATCTCGGCGTTACATCTATTCCGCCCTTCCCAGTAGGCGTGTAGCGCAGCCTCAAACATCCTAACCCCCATCCGCTTTTTTATTACTATGTCTTTGCCGGTTACTTTGGCGGATGGTCTACGCCCTTTTGCCGCCGGAATCTTTACGCCCTCAAAATCGAGTATACAATCAATATGCCGCCGGAGTTCTACCGCTTTTACCTCATCATCCGCCCCCGGCTAACTGTAGCGAGTCTCCGGATCTCCATTATATGGTAATATCGCCTCCGCTATGGGCGCGGCTTCTTTGCCTGTTATTCGCTTATCAAATAAAAGCCGATATACTGTTTCTAATGCCTCACGTTCTTTACTCACGGCCTTAATCTCCCAATAGGTTGATAAGTTCTTTTTTCATATCCTCATCGATGTCTCGATAACGGGTAAAGGCTCGGCTACCCTCTTTGTGTCCGGAGAGCTTGCCAACTAAATTCGGATCCTTAACCCTCTTGTAGAGATTGCCTACAAAGGTGCGCCGGGCAATGTGGCTGCTGGCGATCTCGTTGATGGGGCGTTGCTCCTCGCGCCCGGTAGTCGGGTTAAGTATGGTAACGTGGCGCGTTATGCCGCATACGGTAAATATCCGCTTTATAGCGTCGTTGTATTTTTGGGATGAGATGAACGGAAACAGCTTGCCGGGCTTGTGTCCTGCGTACTTGTCGATGAGGGCGGCGGCACGCGGATGCAGCGGTACACGGATTACGTCGGGGTGCTCCTGTATTGTCTTGCTCGCTATGTATTCTACCGCCCCATCAATTATATTTTCGGCTGTGAGTCGTAGCAAATCCGACACACGGCATCCGATGAGGCAATGAAATACGAATATATCGCGCTGTATCTCCAGTTCCTTACGGCTCGACAGATCAAAGGCCGCGATTCTGTCGCGTTCCTCGATAGTGATGTAATAGGGTGTGCCGTATGTCTCTGTAGTTACGCCTGTGTATTTGGCGAACGGGCGGTTGTCGGTCATGCCCTGAGCATTGCACCAGTTGAAGAAAGCACGCAAGCGCTTGAATATGCAGCATATAGTATTATCCCCTTTGGGCAATGGTCGGCGTTGTTTCCGTAACTTGTGAGTGTCTACGGGCACGGCTGCATATATTTGGGGGTATTTGTCGTAAAGCTCCGGCTCGGTCCTTAGAAATGTCTCTAATGACTCTACGTCCTCCGTGGTCATGCCGTCAAGTGTTAGACGGCGCGGTGTGCCTGTCGCGGCGATGTAAAGCTCATAACGGCGCAAAGCCCGGCCCAAACCTTTGTATAGACTGACACGCGATTTCGATAGTTGGTGCTTTTCGATATATTGATCAAACGCCGTGAAAAAATCAACGTTTCGCGGATCTTCAGGTAAATACTTCTCCGGATAACGGTAGCGGTCTAACTGTTCGGCGAAATATTCCTTTGTATGGTGTTCTTTAGGTGTGGTGATGGCGATCTTTATAAGATAATGTTCGATAGCGGATAACTCCGCCTCCAGTTGTTGCAGTTCCTCAGCTTCGGCGGTGTTTAGTCTCGGTTTGATAATTGCGCCGCCTTTCTTCATCTGGGCGGGCTTGATATACAAACCTGTTTTTATTCGGGGCTGCACGCCTCGGCCAATTGATAGCCGGAGGATAATTTCTGACTTTCCGTCACTATTTATTTTCTGCGATAGCTCGCGTTTAGTTGTAGCCATATATAGTAAATGAATTTAAGACCCTACAAAGGTAGTCAAATCTCGTGATTTTTGACTACCATTTGACTACCGAATTAAAATTTAATGAAATTCCGTGAAATGAAATGAATTACATGGGTAATTTTATAATATGCACAATCGCCTTATTATCAGCGGTATTCCATTATCTAAAAGGCATTAAAAAAGGATTCGCCGAATTTCGGCAAATCCCATATTAGTAGCCCGGAGGGGAATCGAACCCCTATCTAAGGTTTAGGAAACCTCTATTCTATCCGTTGAACTACCAGGCCTCATTGAATTGTACGGCGCAAAATTAATGAAAAACTGCGATATTTCATGGCTGGAATAGAAAAGAATCGGATGAATAATTGCTACTCTGGACAAAATATGTGAATTTACTGTAATATTATGAAGGAAATATTGTCGGCAAGTTGCATGGATTTGGAAAAATGTATACCTTTGCAGAGCATTAGCGCTCGTGGCGTAATTGGTAGCCGCGCCAGACTTAGGATCTGGTGACTTCCGTCGTGGGGGTTCGAGTCCCCCCGAGCGCACGGTTTTTCTGAAAAAGGCTGTTCTGAGATTTCAGGACAGCCTTTTTTATTATTATAAATGCTGCTATTCAATCTGTTGGATATAGGATGATGTACATATGCCTTGTGGTGCCGATTGTCCTATATTATATTGTTTTGAAGTAGAGTAGCTGGATAGTTTTTAGATCATACTCCCAGGTAGTTGTCGAGATATAATCAGGCAGATAATAGTCATTAAACCATCCTGTTAAAGTGAATATCCTGTTAGATCCTGGATTATTATGACACTGAATAGTGCGTAATTTTCTGTTATTGGTGATATCAAGCCCTTGAAGAAGATTGTTTTCGCAATGCAGATGTTCAAGATTGATGTTATGTGAAATGTTGAGTTGGGTCAGCTGGTTATAATTACACCAGATTGTTGTTAGATTGACGTTTTTTGATAGATCTATGTTCGAAAGCATATTACCTGAGCAATATAGTGATTCCAGGTTTATACCTTCTGTAAGATTCAGACTTGTCATATAGTTGCTTTGGCAGTTGAGCTCTATCAAAGATGTATTTTTCCCCAATTTTAGTTGGAAGGGTTTTATTTTGCTTATGAAGTTTACGCTTGCATTAATATATTTCAGTTTTGTATTTAGTGAAACATCAATTTGGGAAAGTTGATTATATGAACAATTAAGATCTTCAAGTTGCTGATTGTTGCCAAGAATAAGAGTTGTCAGTTCGTTATTGCCACAAATTAATGATGTCAATAATCGATTCTGTGTTACATTGAGATGCGTGAGCTTGTTACGATAGCAAGAGAGGGTTAAGAGGTGCGTACATTTTGATACATCAAGTGTGGTTAAGTCGTTGTTGTTGCAATTGAGATATTCAAGATTTCTATTAGCCGAAATATCAAGTTTTGTGATAGCATTATTTTCGCAATCGAGATATTTCAACTTGGGGTTGTGTGATACATCGAGTTGTGTAATCGAAAAGTTGCTAGAGCATACAAGTGTGTCTAATGATGTGAAATACTCAATACCGCGCAAGGATTCGATTCTTCCTTGCTGTATGAGAAGTTTTGTTATTTGTGCTACATCAGCAGGCGTTACAGTGGTGGCATCGGCAATATATTTCCGTTCTGCGAGGACTTTCGCAAACTGAGGGTCGATCCATTCATCACCTACGAGTTTGGTGTCGGATAATTCAAGATTATCATCACCATCGCATGATATAATGATTAAAGTTGAGAATAAGGTTAACAGGAGTGAAATGGATTTTTTCATGGGGAAACAGGTTTTATAGAACTGATTTAAATTATGGGGTTGGACCAGTTCTGGATTTAAATTTGAAATCTGTTTAAATATAGTCATTCATAAAACGTGATAAGACATTACGGAAATAGTAGTTTTAGATGGATATTGCATGTTAAATATCATTAAATCAACAGTGGGTTCGTTCGGTGATGATATTGGTTATGTAAAATACAGGATTATGCCAAAATGGCAGTGGTTTATGAATGTTTAACGTATTTTATGTCCGAATAAGGAGTGGCACATGGTTTGCCAGGTGTTATATATGGATGAACGGATGATATCCATCCGGCGATCAAATCACGATAATGAATATAAACAAATAGATATAGACCAATGGATACAAAAACCGGAAAAATCGGGGTAACTACCGAAAATATTTTCCCCGTAATCAAAAAGTTTCTATATTCTGACCACGAGATATTTCTCCGTGAGCTTGTGAGCAACGCGATCGACGCTACTCAGAAGTTGAAAACTCTCTCGTCGTTCGGCGAATACAAAGGTGCACTTGACGACATGGCAGTGCGTGTCACCATCGATAAAGAAGCCGGCACGCTTACTGTATCTGACCACGGTATCGGTATGACTGCCGAAGATATCGACAAATATATCAATCAGATAGCATTTTCAGGTGCCGAGGAGTTTCTTGCCAAGTATAAGGACCGTGCCGAGAATATAATCGGCCACTTCGGTCTTGGCTTCTACTCTGCCTTTATGGTAGCCAAGAAGGTTGAGATACGTACACTAAGCTACAAAGATGGCTCGCAGGCGATGATGTGGAGCTGCGATGGCTCGCCAGAGTACTCGATGGAGCCAATCGAAAAGACCACACGTGGCACTGATATAGTGCTCTATATTGATGAGGAGAACAAAGAATTCCTCGAACAGGCCCGTATTGATACACTTCTTAAGAAATATTGCCGCTTCCTACCCGTACCGGTTATCTCCGGCAAGGAGCAGGAGTGGAAGGATGGCAAGATGGTGGATACCGATCGTGATAATGTAATCAACAACACTGAGCCTGCATGGACCAAGAAGCCTGCCGACCTCACCGATGACGATTACCGTAAATTCTACCACGAACTTTATCCGGGTCAGGACGATCCTCTGTTCTGGATTCACCTTAACGTTGATTTCCCCTTCACACTCACCGGCATACTCTTCTTTCCCAAAATCAAAAGCAACATCGATATCAACCGTCAGGGACGCATACAACTTTACTGCAATCAGGTGTTTGTCACCGACTCTGTAGAGGGTGTGGTGCCCGAGTTCATGATGCTTATGCAGGGTGTGATCGACAGTCCTGATATACCCCTCAACGTAAGCCGTTCATATCTGCAGAGCGACACTGCCGTAAAGAAGATTTCAGGATATATCACCCGTAAGGTCGCTGACCGCCTGGAGGAAATTTTCAATCAGAATCGTCAGGAATTTGAAGAAAAGTGGGACGATATAAAGCTCTTCATAGAGTATGGCATGCTTACCGATGAGAAGTTTGCCGACCGCGCCATGAAGTTTGTGCTTCTTAAGGATACCGAAGGCAAGTATTTCACACTTGAGGAGTACAAGTCGCTCATCGGGCCCAACCAGACCGATAAGGATGGCACTACTGTCTATCTCTATACTACAGATGCCACCGCTCAGTACAACTACATAAACTCTGCCACTGACCGTGGATATGATGTGCTTGTGATGGACGGACAGCTTGACTCGCATTTCATCGGTCTTCTGGAGCAGAAGATAGAGAAGAGCCGCTTCGTGCGTGTCGACTCCGATGTTATCGACAATCTCATCGCCAAGGAAGACCGCAAGGTGGCTGATCTGACTCCTCTGCAGCGCAATGAGCTCACCTCTATTTTCCGTTCGCAGATACCGACTGTGGAGAAAGCTGAGTTTCTTGTAAGTTTCGAGGCTCTTGCTCCGACTGCAGCCCCGGTGGTTATCACCCAGAATGAGTATATGCGCCGTATGAAGGACATGGCCGCAATGCAACCAGGCATGGCATTCTACGGAGAGATGCCCGACAGCTACAATCTGATTGTCAATACTGAGCACAAACTCATTAAGGAGATTCGCGATGCTGCCGCTGCCGAACTTGACGCCAAAGTGCAGCCTGTTGAGGCCGACATTGAGGCTGCGAATGCTGAGATAACCCGTCTGCGCGATGCAGCAAAGGCCTCAGGCGACAAGACCGATGCCGAGACCGACAAGCAGATTGCCGACCTTGAGAAGAAGGTGAGCGAACTCCGCGATTCTGAGACAAAGACTATCAGCGAATATGCTGCCACACAGCCACGTGTGAAGCAGCTCATCGACCTTGCCCTTCTCGGTAACGGCCTGCTGCGCGGATCCGACCTTTCATCCTTCATTGCCCGCTCAGTCTCCCTCCTTTGATCGGGAATCTGCGGCCTGACTGCAGGTTAAGGCAGAAGTAATCATCACAACTGATATTAGAGCATGTGAAAAACAAGCTCTAATATCAGTTGGTAAAAAATAGAATGGCTATGTCGTGCAAACCGTGTGACATAGCCATTCTTCTCTTTGATTGTACCTAAAACATTCTTTCTACGGATTGTCGATTGTGCATTGCAGCACGAGTGGTGTGCGTACTCCCGGCTTCTCCTCGCCGCTGGCTATGATAACCTTGTCGGGGGCGATATACACGGCTGTTGTGGTGACTGCAATTGGGAACGGCGATTCTGCTACGGTGTCAAGTTCTTCCGTATGCGGATTGTAGCGGCACACGCTACGTGGGAATCCCGGATGATGCGGATCGGTAGGAAGTATTTCCCTTACACCTCCGAAGAACCATATGTCATTATCAATACCGACGGCCGTACCTGCCATAAACGGGAATGTGCCATTCAGTATGTGCCACTGTCCGGATACAGGATCATAACAGTATCCCTCTTTGTGGGGTATGGTCTCGCGTCCGGGGCCGAAGTCGCGTCCGCTGAATAGATAAAACTTCCCGTCGGCCTCAGCCGCCACCGCATATCCCAAGGGGGTGCCTGGCCACGGCTCGAGGCTATGCCATCCTCCCTCGATATTGTCGAGGTCAAGCATCAGGAACGTGTGCGATGCTTCTTCGGGACCGGCATTTGTGACTCCTCCTGCAAGATATACCTTCCGCCCGACAAGCGCTCCTGCGGCACTCGAAAGTGGTACGGGTAGCTCGGGGAACATGTCAAGATTGAGCATCGGTGCGCCGTTGGTCTCGGTAAGGAAATATACACTTTTTACCGGACCCAGAGCATTGTTGCCACCTATAAGCATCACCCCGTCGGGCAATCCGATAGATACCCCATAGGCTATAGGTTCAGGCATGTAATCGTCATACACACTCCATTTTGCTGATGCGAAATCATACATGTAGAGGGTGTTGTGCCATATCTTTGTGGCTCCGGTCCATGGAAATCCATCGGGGAAATTAGCTCCGCCGGCAATCATCAGTTTTCCGGAAGCTATGCCGGCGAATGCTCCGGCCACCCCTATGTTGGGAGTCGTTCCATCTGCCGGTGGTAGCATTAGAGATCCATTCCAGTCGATCATGGTGTCTTTATTGGGTAAATGGTCCGCTGCAACTGCACAGAGCCACAGCGAACCGGTTAGAAACATTGTTATCAGACGTCTTATCATCGTTTCCATGCTGGATATTCGGGATCGAATATTGAATTGAGCACGTGGGCTACCCGGTAGCCGCCTTTCAGCACCTGATTTTCGGCTACTTCGCTCATGTTACGGATGAGATCGAATGTTTCGGCCTTGTCGAAATGGCGTTCCGGAGTGAGTATGTCATAGAGCGGACGGATGGTCCTGGCATTTCCTTCGATCCAGTCGATGAGAGAGCCGTTGACTATAGCTGCCTTTTCCTCTTTCGTGCAGCGGTCAAGTTGATACTGATAGTCGGTGTAGTACCATTTATGGCTCAGATCGAATATGTTGGTATCCCAGAATTTATGGAATTTATACTTTTCGGTGTCGTTGAGATAGAAGTAGATGTTTTGCGACGTGCCTTCGAAGAATGTGTGGCCTGGGCAGTGCATGTCGCCTACCATGTGCACGAGCAGCTTTATGGCTACAGCCACTGCCGAGTCGGTCATCTCCTTGTATTTTCCGTACTCAACCTTCTCCATCTCAGTGTTGATACCTTCATAGGCATAGTAACGCTCTTTCCA
>CANPDS010000055.1 GCA_947573015.1 uncultured Muribaculum sp. | reverse complement strand
GCATGGAGCTTGTCTTGTTCGCCGGTTGCCCATTTTGCTGCGTTGAGCACCTTGACTGCACCGCCCTGTGTGCCGGAATTGCCTACGAATGAGCACTCGGTGAAGAGTATGTTGGATTGGTTCATCGATACGGCACCTGCCATATCACGGTCCTGAGCGTTACCGATGCTTTCATCGTTGAATGAGCCAGTGCCGGTACACTTGTTGTTGCGGAAGTTGCAGTTGATAAATTCACCTTCGCCAACCTTCACCATATATATGGTAGATGGATAGCCGGTCTGCCAGTTGTTGCCGCCGTCGCGCCATATGCCGGTAGATACGAAATTCTCGAAGTCGATATTGGAGATGCTTACCTTGCGGATCTCGGCGTTGGCATCCCCCATGGGAGCGTCGGCAACGATTTGAAGAGCTCCGTTGGTACGCGACTGGTTGTTACCGTTGAACACTGTGCGTCCTGTAGTGGCGAGTTCACCGGTAGAGGGGTCATAGCCACCTTTCAAAATGGTAGGCTGACGGTAGAAAAATACAGTCTGTGTGAATGTATAGTTGCCTGTTGCGAAATAGAATACGTCGTCGACATGATCAGTTGTCGATTCGCTTACCGATACGAATTTCTTTTTTGCATAGAATTCGGTGAGTCCCATGGCATTCTCCCATGTAGAGCCATCTTTATCTCCGTTACCTTCGGGGGTTACGAAAAAATCGGTGGCAGACATTGCTACAGGTGCCAGAATGGCGCCAATCAAAAGTAGTTGTTTGATCATTAGTGATTGATTTATAGTTAATAAAAAGGTAGATATCGGATGCTGTGATTCGTTTTGTTGCGGAGCGTTATTAACGCCTCTCAATACTAATGCCGTAAAATTTGGTAAAATCTATAGGCGCATATTTTATGTTTTAAAACATGTTTTTGCATTTTTCTGAAGAAAAAAATCCCTTGGCCGGTTTACTTAACAGTTCTGGATGATATATGCATGATGTTTTGCATATTTTTGCATTATACGTCTCATGTTTCACGCGTAAAATGCTTAATTTTGCGCCAATGCAATTTAATCAACCACTCATGAGCCTGTTTCGCAATGGATTTCTGAAAAGGTGTGCGGCCTTTGCCGGTGCCACATCTTTCTTCCTTAATATGGCGGCTATCCCCGCAGTTCCCACACCCGTTTCTGTCAAGATGCCCGACGGCTCCACGCTCAGTGTGCGTCTTCACGGTGACGAGCATGGCCACTTTGTAACCTCTACCGACGGCTATCTGCTCAAGCAGGACGCGAAGGGGTTCTATAACTACGCTGTGGCCGATGCCGCCGGCAATCTTGTGGCCGGAACAGTTCGCGCCCGTAATGTAGAGCTACGCACCGCCGCAGAGCGCATGGAGCTGGCTTCGATCGACCGCGAAAGCCTTGTCGGCATGCAGCTGGAGAAGTTGGCACGCGAAAGCGCCGCCATGCGCAGTGTGGTCGTTTCCCCGATGATGGCACCCTCGTCGCGCGCCACTTCCGCAGGCGATCTGGAGTATCAGCGTCAGGCCATGCGCCCTACCACTCCATCTACCGGCACTCCACATCTGTTGGTGATTTTGGTCGAGTTCGACGATACGAAGTTCATCACCTCCGACCCGCACGCCACATTCAACCGTGTGCTCAACGAGGAGGGCTACTCCGACGATGGCGCCACAGGCTCGGTGCGCGATTATTTCATCGCATCCTCAGCCGGAGCATACGAGCCAACCATTGACCTCTATGGCCCTGTGACCGTGTCGAAAAACTCTGCATATTATGCCGGTAGCAATGGTTCTGCGAATAGTATGGAACTTGTGGCTGAAGCGTGCGCACTTATCGATGATGATGTCGACTTCTCGGTATATGATTGCGATGGTGACGGCACTGTCGACAACGTATACATATATTATGCCGGTTACGGACAGGCTGATTCGGGTGATAAGTCCACCATATGGCCTCACTCATATCAGATGTACAATCCTACATATTTCGATGATGTAAGGCTTGGCAATTACACTTGTTCCAACGAGCTGATGGGGGGCACCACACGTCTGGCCGGCATAGGCACATTCTGTCATGAATTTTCTCATGCGCTCGGTCTGCCCGACCTCTATGCCACCGACTATTCCCACACGAACACTCCCGGCCAATGGTCGATCATGGATCAGGGAAGCTATAACAATAACTCCCGCACTCCACCGCTCCACTCCGCCTATGAGCGCTGGGTGCTCGGATGGCTCGCTCCTGATGAACTGGCTACAAACATGCCGGCAGATGTCGCGCTCCGTCCTGCCACCGATGGCGGCTACCGCGATGCCAAGGTAGTGAAGACAACCAACCGCGATGAATTCTTTGTGATTGAGAACCGTCAGCAGACCGGGTGGGATCAATATCTTCCGGGTCACGGGATGCTTTTGTGGCATATTGATTACGATGCAGCGATATGGTGGCAAAATAAACCCAATAATAATATAGATCATCAATGTGTTGATATTGTAGAGGCTTCAGGATTGGCCGGAGCAGCATCTTTCCCGGGGTCAGCAGGTGTCACATTCCACTCCATGAAGGCGTGGAATGGCAAGACTATCGGTCTGGAGATCGACGGCATATATGAGGCTCCGTCGGGCAACATCACATTCATGGTCAACGGTGGTAATCCTGCGCCAGCCTCGTCATCGATACTGAAGGATCCCGCTGTCGACGCCAACCGTGTCACTCTGTCGTGGAATCCTGTGAAGGATGTGGAGTTTTATCTCATCTCGGTGTATCGCGACGGCTACCTCCCTGTTGTAGAGAATTTCCGTGTGTTCGACACATCTTATTTCTCTGAATTGCAGGAGGAAACCGACTATACCTACCGCGTGGTGTGGATGATCGGCGGCGACGCTTATTATAGCGAGGGACGTTTCTCTACCGGATGGCGTCCGATCTCTGAATTTGCCGTCGAGGCACAGAGCGCGTCGGCAATTGATGACAACTCATGCGTGGCCACATGGTTGCCGCTCCGTCGTGCCGCCTCATATACTGTCGAGGTTGCGGCATGCGAGGTTGACGGAAGTGTGGTTCTTACCGAGGATTTCACCGACCGCAAGCTACATAATGAGGCATGGAGCACTGACGCTCCATTCTATACCACACGATATGGCAAAGCCGCTCCGAGTGTGTCGTTGAAAGATCCGTCCCAGACATTCACCATAGGCATGTGGGAGCGCCCCATACAGAATATCAGCCTGTATATGACGTCGAACGGCGCCTTATCATCGGTGCAGGTATATGTGGAGGTTGCCGACCGCAACGGCAACTGGACAGAGGTGTTCAATTTCCGTCCGAGCATATATTCCTCGACCGACAAGACCAAAGGCATCGTCACATTCGGCACTGATGTGCTTGGCGAAGATGCATGGGCTATGCGTTTATCCATCGATGGTACTGTCAACTGGGTTGTGCTCGACGACATCACCGTCACCTATGGCGAGAGCCTCAATTGCACCGACATAGGCATAGATCCGGTCACCACCGGCGATGTGACAATGCTGGAGCTGACCGCTCTGGAGCCGGGCACCACCTACGCTTACCGTGTTGTGGCCCATGAGAATGGCGTGGACAGCCAGCCCTCGAAATGGATTCCGTTCACCACCGCTGAGGCTGCCGGTATCGGCGATATCTACGCCGACGATGACGCCGAAGGGGGCGACAATGCATGGTATACCGTGACCGGTCTGCGCCTCGGGGAGCGTCCTGCAGTTCCGGGCCTCTACATCCATCGCCGCAAGGTGGTGCGTATACCCTGATAATTCCGACTCATTCCCCGTTACGGCATGAAAAAGATATTCGAATGGTGCCGCCGCTATCTGTCGGTGACTTTCCTGATACTGATCGCATTCATTGTGATCGTGCTTTTCTTCAACGACAACTCGTTTGTGAAGTCGGTGGAGTACACATCGCGCATCAATGAGCTGCGCGATGAGATCCGCGACAATGAGGACACACTGCGCTACTATCAGCAGCTCAATCATGCCCTCGACACCGATCCCGAGACGATGGAGCGCATCGTGCGCGAGAACTATCACATGCAGCGCGAGAATGAGGATGTATATCTTGTTGAATAAAATAAACATATCTGACTGATGAATACTGATAATACTGCTCCACGCTGGCCGTTATGGCTTATTACTATAGGCCTGCTTTTCGTGGTGGCCGGGGTGTTGCTCCCAATCGTCGGGCTTCGCGACGGGGCATACCGTTGGATCTATGCCGCCGGTGCGCTTATGTGTCTTGTAGGTAGGCTGTTCAACCGTGTGTCTGACGATCTGCCTCTGCGTGTGAAGCGCCTTGTGCGTCTGGAGTCGTGGTCGGCGATATTTTTCTGTGTGGCTGCGTTCTTCATGTTCTGGCCCGGTGCCGGAGCCACCGACTGGCTGGCGTTCACGCTGGCCGGAGGCGGCATACTGATATATACCTCCCTGATGATACCCCGCGCCATGCGTAAAGGGTAGGGATTGCCCGGAACTAAACTGAAAGATTTAAAGCGGAATCAGCATGATTCTCAACAATATTGCTTAATTTTGTAAGCGAAATGGCATATAATCTCGTCATAGACCAAGGCAACTCTACGGCAAAGGTGGCTGTATTTGAGGGCGATAGCCTTGTTGAACAGTGGCGCTGCGAGGAGCTTCTACCCGAAGTGCTTCGCCGCGTGGCTGCGTCTACGCCTATTGACGCCGCTATATATTGTTCGGTCACGCATCATACCGAAAATATCGTTGTGACATTGCGCGAGATAGCCGCCAAGGTCTATGAACTGACCTCGATGCTGCCGCTCCCTATCAAGATTGGCTATGCCACTCCATCGTCGTTGGGACGCGACCGCATCGCTGCCGTTGCCGGAGCCTATTCGATGCTTCCGGGACGCACGGCTCTTGTTGTCGATGCCGGTACGGCGATCACATACGATGTGTTGCTCCCTGACGGAACATTCCCGGGTGGGAATATTGCTCCCGGACTGTGGATGCGTGCCGAATCGCTCCACCGCCTTACCGACCAGTTGCCGCTGGTCAATGTGGAGACTCCGGGCGATGTGGCATTGTGGGGCACCGACACCCCCAGGGCCATCACTGCCGGAGTGGTGCGCGGAGTAGCCGGTGAGATCGACTATTACCGGCGCATGCTCCCTCCGGATGCTGCCGTAGTGCTTACCGGAGGCGATGCGGTGAGGCTCGCGCCATTTGTGCCGCAGCATCATGCCGCCGAGGTCATCGTGGAGCCGGCCCTTGTGCCACGCGGACTTAACTGTATCCTCGACTACAACCGGCGTCTGGAAGCCGCCGCTTCTACCGGCGACTCGCCAGCCACTTAGCCTTAAGTAGTGATCTATCCCGAGGCTCTCTTACCTGCATTTAACCATACATAAGCTCTCCAAGCTCAAATATATTATCAATGAATCTACGAAAGAATCTCATCTCCGCTGCATTGATCGCAGCTTGCCTTCTCCCCGGCATCCAGGCTTCGGCCCAGGAGGGGATGACTCCATACTCCAAGTACGGCTACGGTATACTCAACGATCAGGCCACATCGGCTCAGCGCGCCATGGGTGGCGTGGGCTATGCCATGGCATCGGGCCGTCAGGTCAATGTGATGAACCCCGCAAGCTATGCCGCCATCGACTCGATCACTTTTCTTTTCGACATGGGCATTACCATGACGAAACTCTGGAGCAGTGAGACCGATACCAAAGGTGTCAACCACAACGAGCAGGAGTTCGGCGGTGGTCTCAACTATGTCACCATGCAGTTTCCGGTGGCAAAGAGGATGGGTATGGCCATCGGTCTGGTGCCATTCTCGTCGGTAGGCTACTCATTCGGCAGCAATATAAACAACGGCCTTGAGTCGCGTTCCGGTCAGGGTGGTCTCAACTGGCTGTTCGCCGGCTATTCTATCCAGCCCGTTAAGGGCCTTAGCGCCGGTATCAACTTCGGCTATCTGTTCGGTACGGTGATCAACGACACGTATGTCACCACCAACAATGGTTCGCAGAGCCTTTTCGAAACTCAGGTGGAGGTGCGCGACTATCATCTGCAGCTCGGTGTGCAGTATGGATATGATCTCAACCGCGACAACCGTCTCTCCGCAGGTGTCACATTCTCACCCGGCAAGTCGCTTCTTGGCCATGCATGGGGCCTCAACTACGACATGAGCCAGTCGACCAATGAAGTTGATACCGTGGGCTACACCTCTTTGCGCCATAAGTACACCCTTCCTGCCGTGTGGGGCTTCGGTGTCAACTGGCAGTGGCGCGAGAAGCTGATGGTGGAGATGGACCTCACCTATTCGCCATGGAAAGACGCCAAGTTTCCGGATATCGACTCCGAGAAGCAGACTCTTGAATTTAGCGACCGCTGGAAACTTGCCCTCGGCGCCCAGTATACCCCTAAGTACCGTGGTAACTATCTGCAACGCATCACGTATCGTGCCGGTGGATTTTATGAAAACGGATATGTCAAGGTTCTCGGCAACAATCTGAGGGAATATGGAGCGTCGGTAGGTCTCGGACTCCCTGCCCCGATGGGCAAGACGCTGATCAACCTCGGTGTCGAATGGCGTCACCGTCAGGCCAATCCCAATCCTCTTATCAAGGAGGACTACATCAACGTGACTCTCGGCATCAACTTCAACGAACGCTGGTTCTACAAAAACAAGATCAGATGATGTTTCCTCTGATGCGCTCACTACCGGTAGCGGCTTGCGCTATGCTCCTTGCCGGCGCTATGGGCGCATGCAAGGATGAAAAGACCGAGGTGGTAAAGCTCGATGTCGATGGTGACAGTGTGCCCACCATGACAACCCATCAGGTGACAACTCTCATCTCCGACAGCGGACAGATACGTTATCGCGTCACCACCAGCAACTGGCTTGTCTACGACGAGGCTGAGGTGCCTAAATGGCGTTTCCCCGATGGATTGTATCTTGAGAAATTCGACCTTGACTTCGGCATCGAGGCCACCGTGCAGTGCGACTCGGCTGTCTATTTCAGTCAGCGCGGCTTGTGGCGTCTCGACGGCAATGTCAATATCCTCAACACCATAGGCGAGAAATTCCTTACACAGCAGGTGTTCTGGGACCAGCGGCTCAACAAGGTCTATTCCGATTCGTTTATACATATAGAGCGTGCCGACCGCACAATCGAGGGGATAGGTTTCGAGTCGAACGACAAGATGACCCGCTACCGCATCACCAATCCCACCGGGATATTCCCGGCGAGTGATTTCAATCCCGGACGCGAGGATAGCTCTGAGGCTTCCGAGGCTTCTGGAATCTCCGGGAACTCTGAGTCCTCTGATAGCACAAAGGCTGAGAAACTGCCCCCTGTCGCACCCAAGCATATCGAAAAGCCTGTAAAGCGGGAGTTGCCCGCAAAAAGTAAAAATTAAAGGAGCATGGATCCCAATTGGAGCACTTGGCTTATCATAACTATAATATCGTTGATATTTTCCGCACTCTTCTCGGGTGTGGAGATAGCTTATATCTCGTCTAACCGCGTCAAGGTAGAGATCGACGTAAAGCGAGGTGGCCTTATCGGGCGCATAATCAACCTCTACTATACGCATCAGGAGTTTTTTATCTCCACGATTCTTGTAGGCAACAATATCATGCTCGTGGTATACGGTATGGGTGCGGCTGCGCTCCTTGAACCGTGGATAAGCCGCTGGTGTCCCAACGAGGCCGGAATATTGATCATACAGACCCTTATCTCCACGGCAATCATATTGCTTACCGGAGAATTTTTCCCGAAGACTATATTCCGCATCAATCCCAACTCCTCGCTGAGAGTGTTCTCGCTCCCGATATTCTTCTTCTGGGTGGTGCTCTATCCCATATCCGCTTTCACCACATGGCTTTCCAAGTCGCTGATGTGGCTTGTGGGGATCCGCGATGTCAACCATACGCTCGGAGTGCTCACCGTGGGCGATCTCAACCAGTACATACAGACCACCATCGACGAGCAGGCTGCCGAGACCAAGGTCGAGAATGAGGTGAAGATATTCCATAATGCCATCGACTTCTCGTCGACCCATCTGCGCGACTGCATGACTCCGCGCAATGAGATTGTGGCCGTGAATATCGACACTACCGACCGCGAGGAGCTTTCGGCGCTTTTCACCTCGTCGGGGCGCAGCAAGATTCTCGTCTACCGCGAGGATATCGACAATGTGTTGGGATATATCCATGTCAGCGAGCTGTTTGTGCCCGAGAGCGATTGGAAAGAGGCGATCAAGCCAGTGCTTTTCGCGCCCGAGACATTGCTTGCCAATAAGATGATGCGCCGTCTGCTCGCCGAGAAGCGCTCCATGGCAATTGTGGTGGATGAGTTTGGCGGCACAGCCGGTCTGGTCTCGCTTGAGGATCTCGTTGAGGAGATCTTCGGCGATATTCAGGATGAGCATGACAATGCGCGGCTTACCGCCCGTGAGGTGGAGCCCGGAGTGTATGAGTTCTCCGGGCGTTGCGAGATCAGCTATCTGCACGATGTGTTCGGCGTGGATCTCGGGGAGAGCGACGAGTATCAGACTCTCGCCGGATTTGTGCTGCACAATCTGGGAGAGATTCCGGCGCAGGGCGCCACAATCGAGGTAGACGGATGGACATTGACCATCCTGCGCCGTACGGCCACGCGCCTTGAGCTGATAAGGCTCACAAAGAGCACCGGCAATGCTGCCGTCAGGGAGTGAGTGGCGCCGCTGGTAGCGGCGTGAATGTGAATTTTTCATATAAATCAAATTAGAGGGCTACATGTATCCATATGCCGCCGCGTTCCCATATGAGTTCGCGGTGGGGCAGTGTGCGCAGTATTTCGAAAAGGCGTCGGTTTCCTTCTGTAGAGCCTGTGTTGAGGTCGGCGGCACGTCCCTGCAGATGGTATGAGCGCGCCACGCCGCCAACGGCTTTGTTGAGAGCCTGACAGCGGTATCCGCTGTTCACGTAGATTGGTGCGCCAAACTGTATGCGTGCGGGTTCAAGCACTTCATTGATGAGGCGGTGCATATTTTCAATGGCTACCGGTGGAGGAGTGTTGTCTATGCCGAGGCGTGTGGCAGTGGACGAGCGTGTGAGTTCGCGTATGGTGAAGTGTGATGCCGCTTCTTTGGCATCAAGCGGGGTGGCGGCTTCAGCCGCCGCTACCGAGAGCGCGATAATGGTGTGTTTATTCATAGTAAAATTGCATTTATCTGTATTAGTGTTGCAAATATACTATAGGATATTGTAATATGCAAATTTTTCCGATACAAAATGCAGAAAAAACGGGTAAATGGCATTTGGGAGTGGCTTGGCGACCGTCTGTTGTAGGTCACAACAAAAAGAAGGAGTGTCGGACCGCTTGGTCTGACACTCCTTCAGGGAGATTACGAATTGTGGGCTGCTCACGCAGCGTTAATAATCAAATTTGTAGAATTACTTAACGACTTTCTTGCCGTTGATGATGAGGATGCCCTTGGCAACAGCGGGATCAACGGGGATACCCTGGAGGTTGTAGGCTTTTACGGGAGCGTCGAGCTCAGCTGCCTCGATCTCGTCGATTGCAGAGGTGTCGCCGCCGAAGTCATCACCGATACCGAACGACATGAAGAGCACGTTGGCGGTGTATTTGTTTGCTGCAGGCTCTGTGAACCTCATTGTCATGAGTTTCTTACCCTCGGTGAGGTTGATGTTCTCTACTTTGTTGGTAACGAACTTCTGCCAGTTGCCGGTGTTTTCAGCCTTAATATTGAAGTTGGCTTCGGGAGCTACTGTAGGATCTGCATCGTAAGCGGCCTTGTCGTAGATGTTAAATTCGATGTTGGCCTGTTCCTGCTTGCTTGAAGTGGGGCAGATAAGTGTGTAGTTGCCGGCTTTGGTTGCATTGAGTATGAACTGCTCGGTCTTGTTTACCTGGTAGTTGCAGAGATATTTGGTGATGGCTCCATCATTGTAGGATACACCGTCGAGACTTACAGCTTTCTCTTCTTCCTTGACACCACCAATCTTAATGGTGTTGAGGTTGACTGTGCCGGGGATGTCGTTGATTGAGTTTATTACATCGAATACGGCAGTGAGGTCTGTGTGTTCAACGATAGAGAATGTATAGGGATTTGCTGTAAACTCCTCATCGTAAGCGTTGCGGAAGGTGACGAATTTGTAAGAGATTTCGTCGCTACCGCTATTGGCTGTAGCTGTTACGGTGAGTGAAGTGCCGTCGAGGTAGTTGTTGGCAGCGGGGCTTACCTTGATTGTTCCGGCTTCCTCAGGCTCTACGTAGGTGAAGAGTGACCAGTAAGTGATCTGCTCCTGAGCCTCAAACCAAAGGTTTGCGATATTGGTTGTCTCCTTTGTGTTCTGGTGCTTGAATGTAAGACGAACGGTGTAGTCGCCTTCGGGAATATCCTCGTCGAAGAATGCCATCTGGTCGTGGAGTGAGTTCCAGTTGCTGTCGATATTAGCGATCTCAACCTCACGTTCGGTCACAACATCATCACCATCATAAAGAGTGATCACGAGTGATGCACCGTCGGTCTTCACACA